>CABQJA010000068.1 GCA_902464345.1 uncultured Clostridium sp. | reverse complement strand
CTCTTATATTCCGGCATAAAGCTCTTCTCTGTCAGATGCTCATAATACTGCCAGAAATGATTGATCATGCCTGCCGCGATCCGGCTTCGGGCATCCATATCCGATTCTGCCAGTCCAAAGTCCTTCTCATGCTTAAAGATCGGTCCTGCGATTTCCCGTATCTCTTCCGGAAATCCGCCCTCCGGCTCCCGGACATTAAATCCGATTCCGGTCACTGCATATTCCAGCATACCGCTTTCCACATTCACGGAAGCCTCCGTCAGAATCCCGCACACCTTTTTTCCATGGCAGAATACATCATTTACCCATTTGATCTCTGCACGGTTTCCGGATGCTTCTTCAATCGCCTCCGCTGCCGCCACTGCTGCTGCCGTGGTCATAAACAGAGATTCCTGTGCCGAAAACTTCGGCCGCATCAGGAAGCTGATATAAACGCCACTGACCGGCGGCGAATAAAAGCTCCGACCCATTCTCCCACGTCCGGCTGTCTGGGATTCCGCAATTACAACGATTCCTTCCGGTTTTCCCTGCGCCGCATATTCCTTAGCCCTGAGATTTGTCGAATCAATATTCTTATATACCTCCAGCTGCAAATGCTTCACTTCCGGCAGTAAATACTTGGAAATACTCTGCACCGACAGGATATCGGTTGCCGGATTCAGGCAATATCCCTTATTGGTCACAGCTGTGATGGAATATCCTTCCTCCTGAAGACTCTTGACTGCTTTCCAGACTGCATTCCGGCTGACATTCAGCTTTGCTGCCAGCTCTGCACCGGAAATATGTTCACCTTTTTGTTGCTCCAGAACTTCTAATACACTATCTTTTACATTCATTTGTTTGGCCTCACAATTTTTGTACGTTGTTATCCTAACAGGTTTCTTTTTAATTGTCAACCTGTTTTATCGTTTTAGGTGACAATCATTTTCCGTACCTGTGAAGCGCCCATGCAAAGCACAGGCAAAACAAGGCCAAAGCACCAAGATACTTTATATGAATCCCCTGAATCTCCAGTTCGTTCTGTTCCAGCTCCACCGCTTCGGAATTTATAACGGTACCACCCGCATTCTGCAGCTTCAGTAACTGACTGTTATCAATCGTTCGTTTTCTGAAACACACCCGGATCCCGGTCTGTCCCTTTTCCAGTGCAAGAGAATCTCCGACTGTCACAGCAAGCGGCCTGTCCGTACCGAAATCCGTATCCGCTGCCTCCGCCAGGATCGTGATCTTCTCCCCTGATTCCTCCTGCCAGGTCAGTTCCATCTGTGAATCGGTACTGTCTATCACCTGTGCATTCTGAAGCAACTGCTGCCAGGCAGCCGGATTCAGATAATAGATCACCATTGCCGTATGACTGGCCGGGATTCCGTATACCGTTTTCAGATATTCCTCGGATAGCTGCAGATAGGACAGATCCATGGTTCCCCATGCACCTCCCGCTGTAATGGTTCCTTCTACCTGTCTGCTGACCGCTTCGACGGCAGGCAGTTTCCGGATACCGGCTATCCTGTCGTTTTGCTGACTGACAGAGCCCTCCGGAGATAAAACATATTCCATTCTTGTCTGAAGCCTCTGATAAAGCATCACGCCATGTATCATTGCCAGAATCATTCCGGTCAGACCAAGCAGGACCGCAGCCATCTCTAATTTTACTCGATCATTTTGTTTCCGATTCCGCAGGAAGGTCTTCCACCATTTCATCTGCATCCGTTCCCTCCTGTTCTCTTTTTCCTCTGCCTCTCTGTATCAGAAGTATCACAACTGCCACTACGATCACGCCTGCCAGCACAGCCATAATGATCCACCATTGCCCGGTCTGATCCGGCTCCTGCGTTTCCTGATCCGTAAATGGGGACTCGATTGTGACTGTAAACTCTGCCGTTTCCGTATATTCCTTTCCGTCCGCATCCTCATAATAATATGTCACGGTTCCGGTCGTAGCACCATATAACGATGTGCCCTCTGTCAGACCGCCGATCACGACTCTGCCGCTCACGGACTTTACGCTTCCTGCCTCCATATCTCCGATAAATAATGTACCGTCCGGATTCAGCCCATCTCCCGTGATCTCAGCACGCACATTATAAATTGTCGTCCTTCCGAGATTCATTGCCTGAAAGCTTGCCTCTGTAACATCCCCCACCTGAACATGATCTGCGATCACGATTGGATCAAACTGCACCTTCATAGGCTGTCCGACCATCACCATGGCATTCCCGCTTCCGGAATAAGCGGTTCCCCGGATATCCGCATAATCCATGGATACCAGCAGCTCATACTGTCCCTCCGGAACAGATGCCGGGATCTGATAATCAAAGGTTACTTCTGCGGTACCACCCGCAGGAATCGTTCCCACATAAACACTGTCCGAAGCACTCTTTAAGGTAAATGCGTCCTCCTTTGACGCAACTGTCACCACCATATTCTGGACACTCTCGGATGTACTGGTATTCTTCAGTGTGATCGTTGCCGTCATCGCATCCCCTGCCATCAGGTTTTCCCTGGAGACCTTACAGGACTCCACCAGTACCTTCGGTGCAAATACCACCGGTTCTTCTGTCGTAGCCTCTGTCGTCGGTTCCGCATTCGGATCTTTACCGTCTGTGATCGTAACCATAACCGAAAATTCCGCTGATACATCATTTCCATTCTTATCGGCGGCCTGTATCCTGACACCGACTGGATAGCTTCCATTGTAACGATCGTCCTTTAATTCCAGTGCAAATGAGATCAGATATCCTTCCACCGTTCCGGCTCCGTCATTGACCGGATTCGCCTGCTTTCCAATGCTCCGCTCATAGTTTTTTCCGACAAACGGTGCAGATGCGGAATCTCCCAGATTCAGGGATACCCGGAGCCGGTTGTCCTTTAATTCCTGTTCACAAAGAAGCGGAACGACAAGCCATGCCTGTCCGTTTTCCACTCTCGGTACATATCCGTCGGAATAGGAGCTGTTCATACACTCGTACCGGTTCTGATTATCAATCGTAAGCTTTACCGTCGATTCCGATTTCTCATCCGTTGCCGAGGTCGGTTCTGTCTTCTCACCGGTCATAGCTGCCGGTTCTGCATTCTTTATATCGGCTGCATATACCGTAGTCGGAAAAAACAGCAATGCTATACAGAGCAGTAATGCCCCTGTCCGCTTCCATACCTTCCTTCTGTCCATCATCCTAATTCCTCCATCTTCCATATATCCTCCATATCATGTACCCGATCACACAGCTCCCTGATATCCTGTGCATTGTGACTGGCAAGCAGCATGCTCTTTCCCTGTTGCTTCAATTCCTTTAACAGCTCTCGCATCTGTGCTGCCCCGTTCCGATCCAGACCGTTAAACGGCTCATCCAGGATCAGAACCTGCGGATTCTCCATGATTGCCTGTGCGATTCCGAGTCTTTGCCGCATACCGAGCGAATACTTGGCCACCGGCTTCCGATTCTTCGGATCCAGTCCGACCCGTCTGATCGTATCCTGAATCTCCTGTTTTCCGATCCGTCCTTTTAAATCTGCCAGGATCTTCAGATTCTGATATCCGCTGATGTCCGGAATAAAGCCCGGTGTCTCAATAATGACTCCCAGTGAATCCGGAAAATCACAATCCTTTCCGACCTGTTGTCCATTCACCAGAATCCTGCCCTTATCCGCCTTTAAAAATCCACAGATACATTTCATCAATACGGTTTTTCCGCTTCCGTTATTTCCTACAACGCCGAAGATTTCTCCCGGCCGGATAAGGAAGTTCACGTCCTTTAAGACTGCATCCTTTCCAAATGATTTATATACATGCTCCACAAACACTCCGGAGACTTCTTCCCTTCCTGCCATAGTTTTTCTCACCTTTCTTTCCCGAGTCCTGTCCTGCTTTCGCTTATAACTGATTTTTGACGTCTTCCTATTTTCCCTGCGTACCACTGAAACAGAATGCATAGGTTCTCATCTTAAGCAGGGAAAGCAAAAACAGGATCAGACTGCCGCCTGCGAAAAACAGGTATGATACCCACAATCGCGGCAGATTATCATATCCGAAATTATGCATATAGTAAGTTGCATGATTCAGCGGTGATATCCAGCCGAATATAATATTGGCGATCCGGATCCGTTCCTGCGGAAGATGCAGCCATTTTAATAAAAACTCCGGCTTCATCAGAAATCCAAATGCCGTAAATGCAATTCCGCCGATCATTCCATAGCTTCCCTTCCAGAGATTCAGATACAGGATCAGACTGGACATGAATACGGAGTATCCGAGCATCAGTCCGAAGATATGACCAGTACACCGATATGGAAATGACAGCTCCAGAACCTTAACAAAGGCAGGTATCGCAATCTTCGTTCCCAACTGGGAATAGCCGAGGATTGCCGCCGTATCACTCCAGAGGTTTGCCAGATAGGTATGACTTCCCGACAGAATACAGCTGGACAGTAAGATAAATCCGACAAACAAAAGTGTGGCACATATCATATAAAGAATCTGTCCGAACATCCAGGTAACCCGGTCCATCCGCACCAGCAGAAACGGCACCTCATTTCCCAGATTCGGAATATCCGCAAACAGTAACAGCAGACAAAGGGATATCAGCATAATGGAATTGGCATCGCCAAAGGTCCAGATAAACGGCTCCAGCATCTGAAGATTGGTATCATGCTGTTGTGCAAATAAGATTACCTTATTGGATAACAGAAAACAGATCACGAATCCCAGTCCGAATGCCAGCAGGATCTGCGGATTCCGCCGCCACCTTCTGAAATTCGCTGTTGCTGCCAGAAGCAGCTGCCTGATTTTAACCACGTTCCATACACCTCCTGAGTATTCCATAATAAAGGAATCCGAAAATCAGGATCAGCATTCCCAGCAGCAACCGGACTCCCTGCTCCTGAAAAACCCACTCATGCGTCGGATGAAACCACTCATACGGATACAAACAATATAAGTTCGGGAAATACCGTTCATGCAGGATCACCAGAATATAATACAGAACAAAGGAGCCTCCATATGCCAGGTAACGATTGTTTGACCATGCTGCCAGAACTGCTGCGATCATTGCCCACAGACAGCCGGACAGAAACAGCAGATCCGGATTACAATCCATGAATTTCAGATTTTTCTGAAACAAGGAAACCAGAAACAATGCACCTGCCTCCGCCAGCCCGCCTGCAATCCCACAGCTCACATATTTTCCTAAAATATAAGCCGTCATCGTTGTCCTCGGTAAACAGGCCTTCAGAAATCCGTTCTGACTTTCCTTTAACCATGCTGTTGTATAGGGAAATGTACAAGCCACCGGTACGCACATCCGGAAGACATCGGAATCATACCCGGCTGTGCATAACACAAGGATCATAGATCCAAGTCCCAACAGGAACCCTCTCGATTTCAAAGCCCTTATCATATCTGTTTCAAAACTGTTCATGCTTCTCCTAATATCCCAATGTACGATCGATCAGACTGCCATCAATGGCATTGATCGTCATGACACTTTCATAATTTGTAATTCCCCGTGCGTTATCCGTTACCGTTCCGTAAAAATCCCAGACCGGAACTAAGAGTCCGGTATCATAGCTGTTTGCTTCGCTGACTCTTGCGTATCCGAGCACTACACGATCCACCTTGATCGATCTTGTATTGACAATTCCCTCATATCCGGAATTATCCGGTGCCTTCGTGATCGCTATCATTTTTTCAAACGTTGTCTTAATCTCATCAAAGCTCTTCATGGATGCATTTTCAACGACTGTATCCTGTACCTCCAGCGGTGCATTATAATTGAATCCTACGATTCCGCTGTCATTGATCCGGAACACAATGCTCTCCGGCGGCCACTCCTTCTTCACATAGCTGTCACCGCTCCAGCCTTCCTCATGTTTACTCTCCCCACTTGTCGTAAATGCTCCGTCAATATTCCGCATATACTGGAGAATGTATTCCTTCCGGTAATGAACCGCTGATTCCGTATCGTAATCACATTGACTCCGGATATCCTGCTCTTCATAGGCCAGATCTCCATCCATATACTGAAAATCTGTCAGTCCGATCTTCTCTATAAAGGCATCTGCGACTGCAACTGCTTCCTTCAGCGAAAGCGTGGTCGGCTCATCGGTAATCTCTTCTGTCGTGATACTTCCTGCCTTATCGCTTCTTCCTCCAACAATACTATTTACAAGGGCATCGACCCCTCCGGCACTTTCAAGTCCGATCCGGTAATTATCTCCTCCATAGGAAGTTCCCTTCTTCAAAAGATTCATGTCTGTGGCCCCGACGGTTGCATATGCCGTAAACTCATACCCATGCTTTCCGCTCCGATACCGCAGGCAGTTTCCATAGTCATCACTGTTTTGTACAAAGATGGATCGATAGGTTCCATCCGCCCCATCTGTCACTCCGTAATAATCCTCTCCATTCGGATTTAATTCCTGCTGCCAGCTGTAAAATTCAGAGGATGCATCCTGATCTGCCACTCGTTTTATCTGCCCGTCAGATACATAATCCTGAAGATTGATTGCGTTTGATGCATTCTCATACTCAGTCTGCAGTTCATTGATCCTTTCCTGCAGTTCTGCTTTTGTAACCTCTGCATTCTGCTTTGCCAGCTCCAGGTCACCACCTACACTGTCTAATTCTTCCTGTGAATAATTGCCACTTTCCAGATTTGCCAGCTGGGACTTCAGTTCCTGGATTTCCTGTTCAACATCACTTCTTTTACGTGCAGATAACATACTTCCATCATATACGGTCTGTCCGTCAAACAGATTTTCCTTTACCTTATCTAACAATTCCTGCGTGATCTTCGTCTGTCCGACCCGTATCACCGACATCTGATTCGTTTCCGGAATATCCACCTTCGCATCCACAGTCACATCGATTCCGAGATTCTCATCTTTGATTGTCGTCTGATAACTGTCATATTCCTTGAAATCCTCCATACCGGTTGCCGTCTCTGTATTCTGTGCTGCCTCAACCAGCTTATCCATATCCTTATTTACCACAAGCGATGAATCCGGGCTCTTCTGACATGCCGTCAGGCTGACTGCCAGAAGCACTCCGAGTCCTGCACATAATTTTCTTTTCATATTATTCCTCCATTCATAGATAACTAAAAATGCCAATCTGTATTGCACACAGTCTCTATCACTGTTCTGCATTCAGATTAGCATTTCTCTTTACATCAAGTATTCATCGTTTTTTAAACAAATTGTAAATTCAGTCAAATTGTATGATCATCCGGGTGCCCTCTCCCACATGACTTTCTATCTGCATATTTCCATGATGACGTTCTACGATCAGCTGTACCAGGGCCAGTCCAAGTCCTGCTCCGCCCTTTTTCCGGCTTCTCGATTTATCCACCATGTAGAATGGTTCCAGGATCTTATTTAACTCCTCCTCCGGTATTCCACTGCCGGAATCCCGGACCTCTATCTGATGTCCGGATGCCCGCAGCCAAATACTGCTGCCCGGCTCACTTGCCTTTACCGCGTTATCGATCAGATTGATCACCACATCGGTCATCAGATCCAGATCCATCTGAAACACTTCCCCATGTTCTTCCACCTCCAGCCGGATCTGTTTCTCATCCAACAGCACCTGACAGGACTGTGTAGCCGCATCAAAGAGCTCCCGTGCAGAATGATTCGTCATCGTAAGCTCCGTATTCTGATCCAGATCTAACAGCTTCATCATCTTCCGTGACAGCCGTTCCAGTCTTCCGCACTCGGAATAAATATACGACAGGGCCTCTTCCTTCTCCTCGTCCGGCAGCTTCATCGTAAGCAATGTCTGTGCATATCCGGAAATCGCAGTCATAGGGGTCTTCAGCTCATGGGTCAGATTTCCCATAAACAGTGTCTTCTTATACTCGGACTCCTCCAGACTGTGAGTTCTGGTCTCAACCGCTTCAGCCATCTTATTAAAGCTGTCTCCCAGTTGTCCGAACTCATCCTTTCGAATAATCTCTATTCGCTGGTCATAATGTCCCTCCGCCATACTTCTCGTTGTATTATTTAAGGTCTGCAATGGTTTTAACAACTGTCTTAAGAGCAGCATCAGGATCAGGATTGTGATCCCTGTAATGCTCCCTGTGATCAACAGCATATATACTGCCATCCTTATCATATTCTGCTCTACATATGTAATATCCTCCAGATGATACAGGATGCAGTTTGATGCCACATTCATCCGGAAAACAGCATAATTTCTTCCGTCAATCCGCATGATCCGATATTCCATTTCCTCATAGGAGACATACTTATCCGCCTCCAGCTCCTTCGCTGTCAGAGAGGTATGATTATAGATCTCGATTGCCGTTCCATACGGATCGTCCACCTTATCGTCAATCATATAACAGACATTATAATCGTCCTTCTGCTGCTTCAGGAAATATGACAGATACTGTTCTGCACTGATTTTCCGGTCTTCCTGCTTATTATAATCCGTCAGCTTCTGTTTCAGCTGATAGCAGTTCCGATATACCTTCAGCAGGGCATCCCGTTCCCTGACCTGTGCATCCAGCTTCCAGATAATTCCATTGCCGACCAGAGATGCCAGAAGCACCGCTATGGCACTTACCAGTAATATCTTCGTCCTTACCTTCATGACTATTCCTCCAGACGGTACCCCATCTTTGACACCGTCTTAATCGCCTCACTCAGTCCCAGCTTTTTACGCAGTTGTCCGATATGGACATCTACGGTTCTGGTCTCTCCCATATAGTCTACGCCCCAGACCATCCGGAGCAGATTTTCTCTGGAGATTGCCCGGTTCTTATTCTTAGCCAGTACCGCCAGCAGCTCGAATTCCATAGGCTTTAACGGAATCTCCACTCCGTTCTTCCGTACCGTACGCTCTTCCATATTGATCTCCATATCCAGTATCCGGATCACCGGCTCCAGCTTATTTCTTCTTTCCAGTACCTTTTCCATCCGGACCATCAGCTCCAGAATTTCAAACGGCTTCACAATATAATCCTCTGCGCCTCCGGTCAGTCCCTGAATCTTGGAATCCAGATCATCCTTTGC
Source organism: uncultured Clostridium sp. (assembly GCA_902464345.1). Lineage (GTDB taxonomy): Bacteria > Bacillota > Clostridia > Lachnospirales > Lachnospiraceae > CAG-632. Next base: position 1,281 of record CABQJA010000068.1, on the reverse strand, counting down.
CGTCAGAAAGATTACCGGAATATCATACCGCTTCATATCTTCTAACAGTTCAAACCCGTTCTTTCCCGGCAGCATCACGTCAAGCAGTGCCAGATCATACATATGATCCTCCTGCAGCCCCTGCTCTGCCTCCAGCCCTTCCTGATAGATCCGGGTCTCATAGTTCGCTACCCTCAGGTTCATGGCGATCATTTTTGCAATTGCCTCTTCATCCTCTATGATCAATATCCGATTCTTTGCCATTCTGCCGTCCTCTCATCCGTCTTTTATTTCTCTACTATACCGTTAAACGCAGAAAAAGCCAAGTGAAAACTTTCTTACACCTGGCTTTTCATTCTTACTTCCTTAACTGGCTTCAAACTGAGAGTTATAAAGGTCGGCATAGAATCCGTTCCTTGCTAATAACTCCTCATGATTTCCCTGTTCAATAATATCTCCGTCTTTCATGACCAGAATCAGATCCGCATCCCGGATCGTACTCAACCGATGGGCGATCACAAAGCTGGTCCGTCCCTTCATCAGGTTATCCATTGCCTTTTGTATCCGAGTCTCTGTTCGGGTATCTACAGAAGAGGTCGCCTCATCCAGAATCATGATCGGATTATCTGCCAGAATCGCTCTGGCAATCGTAAGAAGCTGCTTCTGTCCCTGTGAAACATTGCTTGCCTCTTCATTTAATTCCATCTGATAACCACCCGGCAGAGTCTGTATGAAATGATGTGCATGCGCTGCTTTTGCCGCTGCAATGACCTCTTCATCCGTTGCATCCAGCCTTCCGTACCGGATATTTTCCATGATCGTACCCTTAAACAGCCAGGTATCCTGCAGAACCATTCCAAATCCGTTTCTTAAATCATGGCGGTTAAACTCCCTGATATTATGTCCGTCTACAAGAATAGCTCCGGAATTGACATCATAAAACCGCATCAGAAGCTTCACCATGGTTGTTTTACCGGCACCGGTCGGTCCTACAATTGCGATTTTCTGTCCCGGTGTTACATCCGCGCTGAAATCATGGATGATTACTTTATCCTCCTGATAGCCGAATGCTACATGATCAAAGGTTACATTTCCTTCTATCTTCTCCAGCTGCAACGGATGCTCCGGTTGCAGGCTCTCTTCTTCCTCACTCAGGAACTCAAACACACGCTCTGCTGCCGCCGCCATGGACTGTAGCATATTCATAACCTGCGCGATCTGCTGGATCGGCTGTGTGAAGTTCCGCACATACTGGATAAATGCCTGAATATCACCGATGGTAATCACATTCTGAATTGCCAG
>CABQJA010000067.1 GCA_902464345.1 uncultured Clostridium sp. | reverse complement strand
ACGACTCAGTATATTTCCATTCATCGTGAATTGTTTATGGATATATATCCACATGCCGGAAAAATACGTGATTATAATATATCCAAGAAGGAATGGGTACTTGACGGAGATTCTGTTTCCTATGGCGGAGCGATAGATTTGCGTGAGACATTGGAATATGATATTTCCCAGGAACGAAATTTTAGATTTAATGGATTGACAATGGATGAAACCATTCATCACCTTGCAATATTTATTTCCAGACTCTGGCAGATTCATGTTTTTGGGGAAGGAAATACAAGAACCACTGCAATATTCTTTATTAAGTATCTGAGAATTCACAGTATTTGCATGGATACGAAGTGCAAGTTGAAGAGTATGGAAAAGCTGAAAATACGGATAAATTAGTATATGTTTTGGTGGATGTAGGGAATCCGTTGAAGGTAAAAAGATTAAAAGAACTGCATAAAGAGAATATAGGACAGGGTAAGAAGGTTCCGGAGTTGATAATAATAGATTCGATGCCAAAAGTATCTGCGAGTCGTACATAAATGGAGGAGACAAAATGCTGAATCTGGTAGTTTTTGAAACAGAAGAAGAACTCTGTGAGTTAACCGGGCTGACAGAACATGAACTGTGGCAAAAAGGTTTTAATCTTGATGATTGGGAGATAGGTTTTCAATCAGAAGTTAAATTACATAAGACACCAACTAAAAAAGATATAGAGAATGGATATCGCGAGAATGAATTGATTGCGTTATTTGATTTGCCGGCACATTGGTTGATGAGTCAAATGAACGCTTACTGTGTTAGTGCAAATTATGTTTTTCTGGATGGAAAACATTACCATACAGTTCATCACGCATAAAAGTAGCTTTAATTAACGCTCGAATTAACAAATGCATTGAGGCTATTGATGAAGAATGAAAAGAAGGTGAATGCATGACATTGGAAGAAATTATTTCTAAAGAAGAAAAACAAGTATTTGACAGAAAGTCTGCTGATATTGATGCAAAGGCATTGGCAATAACAATTGTAGCTTTCGCAAATGCCGATGGCGGAGATATTGCCATTGGAATATCTGATAAAACAAGAAGAATTGATGGAACAGATTATAATGTAAAAAATGTCAATGAATTATTGCGGGCACCATATGATTTTTGTGAGCCGTCTGTTCCGGTGGAAATTCAGAAAATTCCTTGTATAGATGATAAAGGTAGAGATAATCATATTATTGTGATGCATATGGAACCAAGTATGGCTGTGCATGCCAATCAAGCAGATGAAGCCTATATTCGTGTCGGGGATAAATCAAAAAAACTTACATTTGAGGAACGTACACAGTTAATGTATGATAAGGGTGAAAGGTATTTTGAAGATAAGAGCGTACCGGATGCATCTATTGATGACATAGATATGGAAATGGTGCAATCATATATTGAAAAAATAGACTATAGTAAAACGCCGTTAGAATATTTAAAAGAGAATAAAGGTTTTGTTAAGATAAAGAATGGAAAAGAAATAATAAGTGGTGCAGCGATTCTTTTGTTTGGTAAGAATCCACAGCTTTATTTCCCGCGTGCAAGAATCCGCTTTATTCGTTTTGAGGGTACAGAAGAAAAAGTTGGTACAGAAATGAATGTTATCAAGGATGTTATGTTTGAAGGAACAATACTCAAAGTGATTCAGGATTGTATTGCATACTTAGATACACAGATAAAAGAGAAAACATACTTGGGAAGTGACGGTTTATTTGTAACGGAAGAAGAATATCCTAAATTTGTGAGGCAGGAGATTATTGTAAATGCAGTTACACATAGGTCTTACAGTATAACCGGGACAGAAATACAGGTAAAAATGTTTGATGATCGTATTGTAGTAGAAAGTCCGGGAAAGCTTCCGGGACTTGTTAAGGCTAGCAATATTCGCCATACACATTTTTCGAGGAATCCAAGAATTGCTGAATATTTAAAAGCATACAAATATGTTAAGGAATATGGTGAGGGTGTTGATCGTATGTGCACTGAATTGGAGAGTGCCGGATTACAGAGTCCGGTTTATTATGTTGATGCATTTATTCTAAAAACGATTATTTATAATGCAAGTGCTAAAAAATCGGCTTTTGAATCTAAAAACCCGATTATTGAAGAGGAAAATCCGATTATTCAGACAGAAAACCCGATTATTGAAAAGGAAAACCCGATTATTCAAAATGGAAAGCTGACGATTGAGGAGATGAGATGTGCACTTGCGAAGAAGTCGTATAAATTGCCGACACAGGAAAATTTATTAAAAGTGTATGATAGAATTGATGCAAAACAAGTATTTGGTGCTTCGGAGATACAACGGATACTTGATTGCTCTCCTACTACTTCACGTGCAATTATGTTAAAATTGAGAGAGATTGAGGTCGTTGAGGCGGTAAAGGGTAATGGCAAGGGACGATATGTGTTTAAGGGGGGACTTGAATAATGTGTACGCCCATCCATCCACTAATCCATGAAGGTCGAACCGAAAATCCAAAATGACGATTTACATCTCTGTTCGTTCATGTTATATTATTGCCATGGTGGACGAAAAAATGGAGAGATTCTGACGAACAATTTGGTATGAAAAAGCACGATTCACATTGTTTTTCGACCATGCTATATTATGACTAAGTTGGACGAAAATAGGTAAAATCCCCATAAAATTCAATGAATTCATGGGCTCAACCCTTTGGTGACAAGAGGTTGGGTCCTTTTTATATGAGACCGGTAGCCTATTCGATTACTAAAATCTTTTACCTACCCATTCGGGTAGTTTACAACGCTGAAAAAACAAATTATGATACAAACAGACAAACGGGAACGGAAATGGGGGAACGTATGAAGAATCGGGATAATGAGTTTTTTATTGAAGAAGAGCTGGATGAACTGGTCCGGGAAGAGAATAAAGAGGCGTTAAAGGATCAGCTGAGTCGGATCCTGGCATGTCCATGCTGCTTGAATGGATTTAAGCATTGCAGAAAATATCTGCAGATATTTACAGAGGAGGAGATTGTTCAGACACCGTATCTGGCAACCGCTGCAGCTGTGATCAGTGCGATTTATGGAGATTTGGAGCGGGCAGAGCATTATGCCGCCTGTGTAGAGTGTGAGCCGATCATGAAATTGCATCTGGACGTAATGATTCCCGGCACGGATATGGAGAAGGTGATGCGGGCACTGGAAAAACTAGCAAACTTGCAGCGCACGCAGAGCTTTCTGCCGAATCTTCCGTTGGCAGCCGGCAGACTGACACTGGTAAACGGATTTCGTGATTTTACCATGTATGGGACATGGATTCGGGAACAGAAAGAGCAGTTAAAGCAATACATGAGACAGTTTTACGGTGACAGCGCAGTCGGTATGGCAGAGATTGCATATGCAGAGATCTGCTATCAGAGGAATGAGTGCTTTGAAGCAATCACGACATTGGTCGGTTGTATTCCATTCATTGAGAGAGAGGGTGAGATCGCTGTACTGTTTATTGCACTGAGTCTGCAGATGAAGATTATGATTGCAACAGGTCAGATTGCAGTTGTATATCCGATGCTGGATAAAATCTATCAGCGATTATATGCGGGAAAAAGCCGGTGGCTGTTGGAGAATTATGGAGCAATGAAGGTACATGGACTCATGTATGACGGGGATGTTCAGACTGTATCCGACTGGATGGAGCAGGAGGCACCTAACGAGCTTGGGGAACTGTGTATGCTCGATACCTACAAGTATATGATCAAGATGCGGGCATATATTCTGGAGGAAAGATATCTGGCAATGCTTTCGCTGGCAGAGTATTTAAGAGAGCCGTTGAGAAAAGGAGGCCGTACAATGGATTTATGCGAGATGGATCTGTTGTGCGCAGTCAGTTATTTTCTGGATGGAAAACCGGAGGAGGCATATAGCCTGTTGGATCATATATTGCCGGTGATTCAGGAGAGACGGTTTGACCGGTTGGTAGCAGATGAGGGAGAAAAGGTCTATTTTCTGCTGCGAAACTATAGAAAGGAACGGCAGAAGGATGATGAGTATCTGAATCAGCTGATTCAGTTATCGAAGAAAATGGCATTGCTGTATCCGGACTATTTAAGAAAGGCGAAAGAAGATTATCCTCCATTAACAGAGACGGAGAAAGAGATTCTGTGCCTGCTTGCAGATGAGAGATCAAATATGGAAATTGCAGACTTTATGGAGATCAGCATCAATACGGTGAAATTTCACATTAAGAATATATATACAAAATTAAAGGTAAAGACAAGGCAGCAGGCGGTCAGGACCGCAAAAGAAAATAAGCTGATTTCTATCAGATAGGAAAGAAATATCAGTACAAATGATAGGGGGAGAATTTACATGAAACGAGTATTGTTTATTGCTGAAATGAATGGAATTGCAAAGAATCTGAACGAGGAGATGCTACCGCACTTTCAGGTGCAATTATGCGCAGCCGATAAAGAATATACGGAGAAACTGATTCATATTTTTGAACCGGATATCGTACTCATATTTTTGAACCAGTTGAATCATGCAGATGTAAGGCATCTGAAGACACTCCTGGAGGGAAAGGAAAGTATGCCTTCGATTATAATCGGGAGTAAATATGAGTTTAGGGAGTATGGACTGGATGCGGAAACAGTTAATGTTCAGAAGCTTTTCCGACCGGTTAAAAATCCGGAGATTGTCCGGGCAATTTGTGAAAGACTGGGCGTAGAGTATGTAGAATGTGAAGCTGCTGTTCAGGATAAAAAGGACAGAAGAAAGCATATCTTATTTGTAGATGATAATCCGCTTTTATTACGGAGTATGAAGTCATTGGTAAGTGATAAATACCGGATATCCCTTGCGGTATCCGGAGCACAGGCTTTTGAACTGCTGCAGCAGGATCGACCGGATCTTGTATTTCTGGATTATGAAATGCCGGGTATAAACGGGAAAGTAGTATTGCGTGCGATTCGGGCAAATGAGAAATTCTCCAGCCTTCCGGTTGTGATGTTGTCAGCAGTGGCAGATCGGAACTATATTCAGGAGATTCTGACGTTGAAGCCGAATGGATATATCCTGAAGCCGGCAAGGCAGGAGAATATCCTGGCAATGATAGAAAAGCATGTAGGATAAAAGAACCCGTGCCTATACTTTAGTTGAATATCTCCCGGATAGATGGTATGATTATATAGATGATAAATTTACAGTAATGATTTGCGGTAATCGACCTGAGAGAAGCAGATCGTTTACCGGGGGAGATGTATATGAGGGCGGTTAATTTGTATCTGCTTAGCAGAAATCAAGACAAAACAACATATACAGCATTTGAGAATATCCTTTCGGCCAGGCATGAACGGGTACGGGTGAAGGAATGTGAGTTTCAGAGTCTTCGAACGCTTGTCGAAGTACTTCTGGAAAGAGGCGTCACCCTTGCAGAGCTGGAGGGATTTTTTTATTCCTATACGATACATCAGATTGGAAAGGAATTTGACCTGTTAAAGGTATGCACCGGACAGAAGGTTTTAAATATCGAGCTAAAGAGTCAGAGTGTTTCTGAAGAGAAGATGGAGAAGCAGCTTCTGAAGAATCAATATTATCTGAATCCGCTGGCACCGGTCCTCAGACTATATACCTATGTGGAAGAGACCGGTCTTTTATATACCTTGCAGGATGGACATCTGATTCCGGCAGATTTTTCAGAGCTGATTTTGGACATGAGACAGTTTACGGAATATGAACGGGAGAACCTGGACCGGCTGATGCGGGCGAAGGATTATTTGATCTCGCCGTTAAATATGCCACAGGAATTTTTAGAAAATCGCTATTTCCTGACGCAGCAGCAGGAGATGATACGTCGGACGATTCTGGAAGGAATGTCACAGTTTTATGGGATTACCGGAATTGCCGGAACCGGGAAAACACTGTTGCTTTATGATCTGGCAAAGAAGTTAGCCTTGCAGGGAAGCGTCTGTATTATTCATTGCGGAATGCTGAGTGAGGGACATAGCTGCCTGAACCGCATGATGCCACAGGTGGACATTTATAGTGAGACGGAGGGGGCAGAGATAGACCTTGCCGGATATCGATTCTTTCTGGTGGATGAAGCGCAGCGGATGTCGGTGGAAATGTTAGACCGGCTGGTGCGGATTACGGAAGGCTCACCTTCAGAGTCCCACAGAATGTGCATCTTTTCTTATGATTATTATCAGATATTGTCTAAGAGTGAGAAGCGCAGGAACATTCCGGAGAAGCTTGCAGAATTGCCGGACTTTCAGGAACAGAAGCTGTCCGGCCGGATCCGGAGCAACCGGGAAATGAATGCATTTATCCGCACATTGCTTGATTTAAACTGCAGAGGCGAGCATGTACATTATACCTATGAAAATGTGGATGTATTGTATGCACGGGATGCGGCAGAGGCACGGGAGATTATTCTATATTACCGGGAGCAGAGAGGATACACGTTTATTGAATATGATGATCCGATCGAGGGTTGTCCGGGTGATATCTGTGCACCGGAGACGGCAGGCATGGAGTTTGAGAATGTGATCATCACATTGACCAATCATTTTCGATATAATGCAGAAGGGGTTCTGCAGGGAAATGCACACCCGAATCCGGACTACAGCTATTACAGACTTTTATTTCAGAGTGTCTCACGCACCAGAGAGAAGCTATGTATTGTTGTAATTGGTGCGGAGAGCTTATTTGAAAAGGTGTTGTCAATTTTATTTCCTGTTATTTAATGCTGCAATATAATCAAGATCCTTTGGATCGCATACGTCATCCCGCTGTACGGTGACGTGCAGAAGCTGAGAGTTAAAATCCAGAAAAGTTCCCTTGCTGTCTCCGTGGTCGTTGGAACGTTTTACCAGAATGCCGACCAGCATAAATGCGAAGCCGAATCCCAGTAGATTGCCTAAAATAAATGCACCGAATCCCATATTATATTCCCTCCTGTCGATCTTTTACATATGAATCTGTGGTCTTGCTTTCTGTCAATTCCACACTCTTTTTTACTTTATGAAACTTAGCGATACCGATACCAACGAAGATGCCGGTAACAATAAGAACATCAAAAACAAATTTTCCCGGAGAATCGATCATATCCATAAGGAAAAGTCCGTAAATAATTAAAAAGGCAAAAAAGGAGACTGCCAATCCGGTTAAAATAAAGCAGACAGCTACCTTTGATTTGTTATATGGAACACCGCCGACAACCTTTCCGGTCTGTCCGTTCACTAATATGGTATATGGCTTCTGCTGGTAACGGAAGGTCAGAAACCAGGCCGGCAACATAGCATAGTCGGCTTTCAGAATCTGACGTTCTGGGGCGTTCTGAACGATAGTTACGTTATTGGCATGTACAGTATCCTTGATCGCAGCATTAAACAGATCCTCCGCACGGGAGATCGCAAGTGTATGTAACTGCTCTGCCGGTACGTCATAGCGGTCCGCATAGAATCCGGACAGGTAACTGATATCAAATGGCTGAAGTGCATGAGTATCATATGGCTCCAGTCTCTGCGAAGATTCGTCTGCTAATTTCCCGGATGCATCCAGTGTCAGCTGCTTAAAGTTACAATCCGCTTCCCGGTAGAAGAAGACATCATGCTCATTATCACCGGAACCCTTTGTCCCACTCAAATAGACCTTATCTTCATAATGAATGTCGAACAACCAGTACGGGATATAGATTCCCCTTACCCGTTCCACATCAAAGTTCTTGATCTCATTGGAAATAAAGAATCCCTTTTTCAGTTTCTGACGGATTGCAATCACAGCCTGATCCTTTGTAACGGAGAAAGGAAGAATATATTTCGGCTTGATTTCAGAAGAGACCCGGCTGAATATGATGGTCGGCTGCCCACAGTAGGCACAGAAGGTGGAAGACTCCACGCCGTTGATAGCAAGTTCCGCACCGCAGGCGGTACAGGTGTAAATGTTACATTCCATTGTGTCTTCCGGTTCCGGAGACTGTTTCGCATCAAAAAGACTTCCGCAGCTCGGACACTCCATTTTGTTTTTGGCGGGATTATAGACCAGAGCTTTCCCGCAGTTCGCACAATATAGTATCATAATTAACTCCCTTTATCAGTAATGATAGTTCTGTGAAAATCTTAGCATAGACGGCCGGGTTTGTAAATTCATTCCGGGAGGAATTTTGCGGGAGCAGAGCACAGTTTTATCGGGTGATATGCGAGTGAATGCGTAAAGTTCGTTTGACAAAAGGCCACAACTGAAATACCATGAATAAAGAAACGCATAGCTTTGATACTAAATAATAGGATGACAGTACAATTAAATGGCATAACAGTAGCAGCAGAATAATAAAAAACAGGAAAGAAACGAGGCAATCGATATGTGTACAGCAGCAACTTATCAGACAAAGGATTTTTATATGGGACGGACTCTGGATTATGAGTTTTCTTATGGAGAAGAGATTACGATCACACCGCGGAATTATCCGTTTGATTTCCGCTATGACGGCAGGCGGGAGAGCCATTATGCGATCATAGGGATGGCACATATTGCAGACCGGTATCCGTTATATTATGATGCGGTGAATGAAAAAGGACTGGGGATGGCAGGACTGAATTTTGTGGGAAATGCAGTCTATGCACAACCGGAAGAAGGACGTAGAAATGTAGCACAGTATGAGTTTATACCATGGGTGCTCAGCCAGTGTGCAACGCTCGCTGAAGCGAAGGGACTGCTGGAGGAAATGAATCTGACAGGAACCTCGTATAGTGACCGGCTTCCGGCGGCACAGCTGCATTGGATCATTGCGGATCAGAGTGGTGCGATTACGGTGGAGTCGGTTGCAGATGGGCTTAAGATTTATGAGAATCCGGTTGGCGTCCTGACGAATAACCCACCGTTTGAGCAGCAGATGTTCGGACTGAATGCCTATATGCATTTGTCACCGAAGCAGCCGGAGAATCAGTTTGCGGAGCAGATAGATCTGAAGCCGTATAGTCGTGGCATGGGTGCGATCGGTCTTCCGGGAGATCTGTCCTCTTCGTCCCGATTTGTCAGAGCTGCATTTGTGAAGCTGCATGCAGTATCCGGAACAGGGGAACCGGAGAGTGTCGGACAGTTTTTCCATATTCTTGGTGCCGTGGATCAGCAGAGGGGATGCTGTGAGGTGGCAGAGGAAAAATATGAAATCACCATTTATACTTCCTGCTGGAATGCGCAGAAAGGGATTTATTACTATACAACCTATACGAACCATCAGATTACGGCGGTGGATATGCACAGGGAGAACCTGGATAGTAAGGAACTGATTCATTATCCAATGCTTCAGGAAGAGAGTATTTGTTTGCAAAACGGAAGGCCGCTCCGGAACTAAAGTCTATGATTCCGGATACCGTTCTTTGACGCCTTTGACATACTTCTCTGCGGTGGCTACGAATTGCAGGACATCCTCCGGGGCGTCTTTGCTGTAGAGCAGACCGTATGGGATCTTATAATCCCAGTCAACCGGAATCGTAACAAGACCGGGATGGACATCCTGCCAGCATTCAATCGTCAGCAGAATATTTCCGGTCTCCGCACAGCGGTTAAATACGGACAGGTCATAAAACTGGGAGGTGTCCTCAATACGGATGTGTGGATGATTGTGTTCGAGATCGTTGCGGATAAAGTCATTTACGCCGGAATCTCCCCGCGGAACCATCATCAGGGTTTCGCCATACAGATCTGTAATATGAATCATTTTGCGGGTGGCGAGGGGGTGCTCTCTGGAGACCGCCACCATCTTTCGATAAGTTCCCAAAGGAAGAAAATTGCATAACGACAGCCAGGTCTTGGAATCATTGACACCGATCAGAAAGTCGAATTTCTCGCCCAGACGGCGAATCTCGGACACGATTCCCTCATGGTTATCTTCAAAAGGCACAAGGTGTAATTTATAACCGGAAAAATCACTGTTCACGCGATACCACAGATCCATAAAAGGCTTGGCCGGGTTTAAGAGGGAAGTGCCAACGCAGAAGGTGGTATCATAGTCCAACATGTATGCCCTCGCATTGGCAATTGATTTTCTGGAATAGTCCATGATAAACTTTGCATCCTGATAAATGATCCGTCCCGCTGATGTCAGACGGATGCCGGTAGGCATACGATCCAACAGCTTCATGTCCAGATGCGCCTCCAGGGCATTCATCTGCTTCATAACGGCGGTAGAAGAAATAAAAAGGCGGTCTGCCGCACGGGTAAAGCTGCCACAATCGGCAACGGTAATAAAAGTATCTAAAAGCGGATTATACATCCAATCACTCCCTGTCCATGTATAAACTAATAGTTAATACTATAC
>CABQJA010000066.1 GCA_902464345.1 uncultured Clostridium sp. | reverse complement strand
AAAAAACGTAAAAAAACCGGGAAGAAGCCGGGAATTTTATAGCTTTTCCTTGACAAATATTGAGGATAATTGTATAAATGTATTTAGGCGTTGCCTTATAAAGGCTGGCAAGACTGACACTTGATATAGAAGTGTAGTAGATTATTATTTTTTGTAGAGGAGGATTTTTTCGATGAACAAGACAGAATTAGTCGCAGCTATCGTTGAAAAGACAGAATTATCTAAGAAGGATGCAGAGAAGGCAGTTAAGGCTTTCACAGAGGTTGTAGCAGATGAATTAAAGAAGGGTGAGAAGATCCAGTTAGTTGGCTTCGGTACCTTCGAAGTAGCTGAGAGACCTGCACGTGAAGGCAGAAATCCTCAGACAGGTGAGACCCTGACTATTGCAGCTAGCAAGACTCCTAAGTTCAAGGCTGGTAAGGCATTAAAGGATATGGTAAACGCATAATTTCAAGGAATTGAAATCAGTTTATGAGAAGACCACCTATGGGTGGTCTTTTCTCATTTACGCGAGCAACGAGCCAAGGTCCATGCTTGCATGAGAGTTTGGCGACTGCCGCGATAACCGGCGAAGCAGGCTTCGTCCGGTCTGCGAGCAACGAATCAAAGTAAAGAAAGGACAGATATGAGATTAGATAAATATTTAAAGGTATCCAGATTAATTAAAAGAAGAACCGTTGCCAACGATGCCTGCGATGCAGGAAGGGTTGTTGTCAATGATAAGGTTGTGAAAGCTTCTTATGATGTAAAGGTCGGAGATATTATCGAGATTCAGTTCGGTAATAAGGCTGTGAAGGTAGAAGTAACTCAGGTAGCTGAGACTGTGAAGAAGGAAGAAGCGAAGGAAATGTTCCGGTATCTGTAAGCATAAACAAAGCCCTCTTCTCATATATTGCAATGGGAAGGAGGGAGTTTTATGGAGGAACGTATCAGTGGAAGACCGCAGAAGGTAAGCCTGTTAAACCGGAGTGTCGGAACAATTACCGGGGTTCAGGAGGTTCAGGGATTTAATGAAACAGAGATCAGTCTGGACACGGATCTGGGACTGCTTGTGATCCGGGGCACAGGATTGCATGTGACCAGCCTGAATCTGGAGAAGGGTGAAGTGGAGATCGATGGAATGATCGATGCCCTGAACTATGCAAATAAGAAAGAACCAGCATCGGCCGGAGGTTTATTTGGCAGGCTGTTCCGGTAATCCATGCCGGTCGAGATACAACAGGAGCTGCAGGTATTCCTGATCAGTGCCTTTTGGGGAATGCTTCTGGTGGTGTATTATGATTTTTTCCGACTTTTGCGGATCATGAGAAAGCACGCAGTCTGGATGATCGCAATGGAGGATCTGTTATATGGATTGGCATGCGGTTGTATCGTTCTGGCGTTTTCTTATCGGTACATGCAGGGGCAGGTCCGAATCTATGTGTTACTGGGAATGGCATGCGGAGCCGGTCTGTATAACTGGGGAATCAGTCCCTATCTGTGTGGAGGGGCCCGGTTCCTCTGTGAAAAAGTGAAAATAGCATTGAAAAAGGTGTCGAAACGAAGTACAATAAAGGGTAAGAATCCAGATGCAAAGGAAGGTAAGAATGAGTAGAAAAAACACGGTAAAACACAACTATCGTAAAGGCGTATTTGTGATTTCGATTGTCCTACTGATTTTATGTGCCGCTCTTTTTGTTAAGTATCACTCCTTAAGCCAGCAGGCACAGGCGAATGAAGAAGAGATTGCATTATTGGAAGATAAGAAGCAGGAAGAGGAGAATCGGACACAGCAGCTTCAGAAACAGGAGGCCTATCAGCAGACAGATGATTTTATTGAAGAGACTGCCCGCAGGCTGTTAAATCTGGTGAAGCCCGGTGATACCACAATTAAACCGAATGAGAAATGAGCCATTGCAGAAGTAGTGTGCAGTGGCTTTTTTACTAGGCAAAAAGAAAGGATATACGGAGATCGCTATGATTGAAATCCAGGATGTTACCAAAGTATATAAGCTGAATCGCAGACAGATGGAAGAACAGAAGACAAAGACAAATAAAAAAATAGCAGTCAGTCATGTAACGTTGCAGGCACAGGACGGAGAGATTTTCGGAATCTTAGGCCCAAACGGAGCAGGCAAGACAACACTTCTGCGATGCATTTCCACCTTACTGAATCCGACTGAGGGAACTATTTCCGTGGACGGCTGGGACACGGTAAAGGATGGAGAAGAGGTACGGAAAAGAATCGCATTTCTGACGAATGAGGTGAAGCTGGATCCTCATTTCAGTCCGAAATATCTGTTCCGGTTTTTCGGCAGACTGCGTGGAATGACGGAGGAACAGATTGAGACAAGACGCAAGGAACTGTTTGAATACTTTGGCATTACGGAGTTTGAGAATAAACGGATTGAGGAGCTGTCGACCGGTATGAAGCAGAAGGCATCGATAGCAGTCAGTCTGGCACACGATCCGCAGATCGTCATATTTGATGAGCCGACCAATGGTCTGGACATTATTACCGCACGGGCAGTGACCGATTATCTGAAATTACTGCGGGAACAGGGAAAGCTGGTAATCATATCGACCCATATTATGTCGGAGGCACAGAAGTTGTGTGACCGCATGGCAATGATCATTCACGGTTCCTGTGTATTTCAGGGAACCCTGCAGGAGGCACTGGAAGAGAATCAGGCGGAGGATTTGGAGGACGCATTCTTTGAAATCTATCGCCGGGTAATGGAGGTAGAGGCATGAAAGCAATAGGAATCGTATTCCGTAAGGAATTATACCGCGTATTCTCGGATAAAAAAATGGTGTTCGGACTATTTATACTGCCTGCTCTGCTGGTGGTTGGTATGTATGGACTGATCGGGATTCTGGCAGTCTCTATGATGAATGATCAGCAGGCACATGAAGCAACGGTGATCGTGAGACAGGCACCGGAGAGCTTTCGGACATATCTGGAGGATTATATCCGGTCTGATGAGGGACATACTTATTATGAAATCAATGATACGAGATATCAGATCACCTGGCAGGACGGAGCAGATGCCGGTCTGGATGAAAAGGCAGCGCAGGCAAAGGATGCCGAGGAGATGAACACGGCAAAGAATCAGGTATATACAGGGGATCTGGATCTTCTGGTGGTATTCCCGAAGGCATTTGAGCAGACGGTAGCCGATTATAAGGTCGGGGATGAAGTGCCGGATGTGCAGACCTTTTATAATCCGTCTGAGGATTATTCGGATAACGCCAGAGCAGATTTTCTGAATGGGATTCTGGAGCCGTACCGGAATCAATTGCTGGAGGAACGGCTGGGATCTCTGGATCAGATCAAGATATTTACGGTGGACGAGACGAATGACCATTCGGTCATTCAGAATGATAACCGGGCACAGGGTAAGGCGCTTGGATATGCCATCCCATATATGATTACCGTGCTGTTATTTGCCGGAGCCATGAATCTGGGAGCGGACAGCTTTGCCGGTGAGAAGGAACGGGGAACCATTGCAGCGATGCTGGTGACCCCTGTGAAGCGGAGCTATATCGTATACGGAAAGTTATTTGCCTTAATGGTGTTATCCGGACTTTCGGCACTGGTGTATGGTGGCGCAATGATCTTTGCCATGCCGATGGTTTATCGTACGCTGGGCGCAATGACGGGACAGGAGCTTCAATTTACGGCCGGACAGATGGTGATGCTTCTAGTTCTGATCGTAACGCTGGTATTCTTATATGTGGCATTGATCGCAGTCTGTGCGACACTGGCAAAGAATATGAAAGAGGGCAGTACCTATATCATGCCTGCCTATATGGTCGTTATGGTGATCGGTATCCTATCCATGTTCCAGGGAGACAAGGTAACGACTCTGCAGTATCTGATCCCGTTGTACGGACCAACCATGGCACTGAAAAATATATTTACCTGTGACATTACCGGTAGCGGATTTGCACTTGCGGTAGTATCGAATCTGGTCATGGGTATTTCCTGTGCGTTACTGACAGCGAAGATGTTTCAGAGTGAAAAGATTATGTTTGATGCATAATTTTTGCATTCTGTGGGGAATATTATAGAATCCTTCTTCCATAAAATGACAGAATCAGGAAGATCTACCCCGTATAATGGGTGTTATGTGATAGAAGATCATCAGAATATATCATGAGACACTGAGATACAGGCGGGGGTAGAAGGATGGAGTTAAAAAAGAAACGGGAAAACAGAATCGGCATACGGGAGGAGGTCTGGCTGTATTTGCTGGGATTTCTGGCGGCACGATCGGAAATAGCGGGACTTCATCCGTTTGCAATTGCTGTGTTTGCCGGAAGCTATCTCGCAGGACAGGGATCCTGGGGACTTCTGGTGGCGCTGCTTCTTGGAATTGCTTCGACCGGAGAGATTGGAAGCTGTGTAAAGTATACCGGTATCATCGTTGGAATGATAGTAGTGATCAGTCTGATATCCGGTAAGGACCGGACCAGGAATCCGCTTCTGGTGGCCGGAATCGCCGGTAGCATGACGATCGGAATCGGAATGCTTTATATACTGACGCCGTGGGGAAATGACCAGTTGTTTTATCTTCCACTCATGGAAGGGATTGCAGTTGCCGGATTTTCCGTGATTCTGGAGCAGGCATTTCAGGTACTGCATAACCATGAGGATATTATGCAGAGCGAGAATCTGCTTAGTACACTGACTCTGCTGGCAGTGGTTCTCTGGGGGATTCCGCTGCAGGTCTTGTATTATTTCACCCTGCTTCAGGGAGTTATTTACTATCTGATCTTATATATGGCATATCGGTTCGGCGTGGCATATGGAGCCAGCGTCGGAACGGTCTGCGGCGTGATTCTGGCAATTCGTACCCATCAGGTAGAATGGGTGGCGATCTGCGTGATTTTAAGTATGGCCGCCGGATTTTTAGGAGAGTTCGGAAAAACATTGGAAACGCTTGGCTTTCTGACGGTACTTGGATTTCTGGGATTCTTTTACTATCCGGAGTTGCTGGAGGTGGCGGCGCTGCGGGGACTGCTGACAGCGGGCCTTCTGTTTATCTGCACACCGAAATCCTATATGATGAAACGGGCAGGCACCGGCAATCATATGGAGCAGGATACCGTGCAGTGGGAGAGACAGATTGTGATAAAAAAACACATTCAGGAGACGGCAGCGGTCTTTCATAAATTGAGCCGGACTTTTTGCCAGCCGGCATATACCGTACAGGGCAATGGACAGGCCGCCGGATATGCGGCACCGGTCTTTGCGAGACAGATGGGGGAGATTGGAGAAAACCTGGCCCATCTATCGGCAACAATGGAGGAACCGGCGGTTAGTAACGGGGAACGTCAGGCGTTGCTGGTTCATCAGCTGGAACGGCAGAATATCCGGGTGCGTCAGCTGACACAGGTGCAGGGAATCTATGGAAGAAAAGAGATCTATCTTTCTGCACGGACTCTGCATGGAAGGGTTATGACCACGAAGGAGATTGCGGAAATAATCAGCCGATGTATGGACACACCCTATCGCCCGACGGCCTCCAGCCGCATGATCCTGAACCGGGAATATCATGTAGTGCAGTTTGAGGAGGATGTCCGTTATCGGTATCTGATGGGCGTAAAGCGGATAGCCAAGGATGGACAGGTAGTCTCCGGTGATAATTTTTCTCAAATGGAATTAAAAAACGGACAGCTGCTGATGTTGTTAGCGGACGGCATGGGAAGCGGTGTAGAAGCATCCAGACAGAGTGAACAGCTGGTAGACCTGCTGGAGGAAATGCTGGAGGCCGGATTCCGGAAAGAGTCTGCCATTGAGCTGCTGAATGAACTGATTGCGGTTCAGGGGCAGGGCGAGCAGTTCGCAACGATGGATATGTGTATGCTGGATCTGTATTCGGGTGTCGGTGAATTTCTGAAAATGGGAGCATCAGCAACCTTTATCAAACGCGGCGACTGGATGGAAACGATCCAGTCCACTACATTGCCGGTCGGTGTCCGGGAGCAAACAGAGATTGACGCAATCCGCAAGAAGTTTTACCATGGTGATATGGTTATCATGGTCAGTGATGGAGTGCTGGATGCAATTTTATTTGAAAATAAAGAGGAGTGCTTAAAAGAACTGATCCTGGAGATCGATACAACGAATCCACAGGAAATGGCAGAGGAGCTGCTGACCAGAGTTCAGGAGATCAGTAAAAATCAGATGCGGGATGATGCCAGTATCCTGGTGCTTGGTATCTGGAGAAAATAAAGGATAGAAATATGCGGGAAGAGAATATACTTGAAAAGGTACGGGAGACAATTGCACAGTTTCATATGATCACAGCGGGAGATACGGTAGTGGTCGGAGTGTCCGGAGGCCCGGATTCGGTATGCCTGCTGGATATTTTGTGCCGACTGGCGGAAAACAGTGACTTTCGGCTGCAGGTGGTGCACGTAAATCATCTGTTAAGGCCGGAGGCACAGGAGGAAGAGCAATATGTAGAGACGCTCTGCAGGCAGCGGCAGATTCCGTGTCAGGTATTTCGTAAGAATATAAAAGAATATGCGGCAGAAAACGGCTGGTCGACGGAGGAGGCCGGTAGAAATTACCGGTATGAATGCTTTGAACAGGTATTGGAGCAGGCAGGCGGAGCCGGACGAATTGCGGTGGCGCATCATCAGAATGACCGGGCGGAGACATTTCTGTTTCACATTGCACGGGGAACCGGCATGAAGGGAATGGCGGGAATACCGGCGGTCAGAGGAGAAATTATCCGGCCGTTGATCCGGATCGGGCGGCAGGAGATTCTCCGGTATCTGGAGGAGCGGAAGCTACAGTATTATATCGATGCGTCCAATGCGTCCGATGATTATTCCAGAAACCGCATCCGAAATCAGGTGATACCGGCATTGGAAACCGTAAACACACAGGCGGTTATGCATATGACAGCTGCAACAGAGGTGGCAGAGGAGTATTGGAATTATGTGGAAGCAGAAGCAGAGCGGGCAGAGCCGGACTGTGTGAAACGACAGGAGAACGGAGTGCTTATACTGGAAATACCGGTTCGGACAATGGCGGCACTGTTACAGAAGCATCTGATCTACCGGGCCATGTGCAGAGTGAGTGAGACCGCAAAGGATCTGGAGCAGGTGCATGTAGAGCAGGTGCGTCAGCTGTTTGACCGACAGGTGGGAAAACAGATAACACTGCCATATAACATGATAGCAGTCCGGACATATGACGGAGTCCGGATCACAGAGAAAAAACAGGAAATGACAGAGAAGCAGGCGGCTATGACACCGGTTCCGGTACAGGTTCCCGGAGAAACCGAAATACCTGGGATCGGAAGGCTTTTTTGTGAACAATTGTCTATGCAAAGCGACATAGAAATTTCCAAAAAGTGCTATACTAAATTATTAGATTATGATAAAATATGTGGAGCTTTATCAATACGAATGCCGCAGGCAGGAGACTATCTGATCGTTGATGCACAGGGCGGGCATAAGAAGCTGGCCAGGTATTTTATTGATAATAAGGTTCCGCAGGAAGCACGGGCAACGATACCGGTGCTGGCATCCGGACATCAGGTGTTCTGGGTCATCGGAATGCGGATCAGTGAGGATGTAAAGGTGACGGAGAAGACCCGGAGGCTTTTGCAGATAGAATTTCAATTCGAAGGAGAAAGAAATGGATAAGATATCAGTTTTTATTTCTGAAGAAGCACTGGAGACCAGAATTCAGGAGATGGCAGATAAGATCAACCGGGATTATGCAGGTGAGACCGTGCATCTGATCGGAATCCTGAAGGGCAGTGTGTTCTTTGTGTGTGAGCTGGCAAAGCGTCTGACGATTCCGGCAACGATGGATTTCATGTCGGTATCCAGCTATGGATCGGAGACGAAGACCAGTGGCCGGGTAAAGATCAATAAGGATCTGGATGAATCCATTGAAGGCCGGCACGTAATTGTAGTAGAGGATATTATTGATTCGGGGAATACCTTGAGCTATCTTCTCCGGATCCTTTCAGAGCGTCAGCCGGAGAGCATCCGTCTGATTACATTGTTAAACAAGCCGGACCGCCGGGAGAAGGAAGTAGAAGTAGATGACAGCGGCTTCGTGATTCCGGATGTATTTGTTGTCGGATACGGTCTGGATTATGCTCAAAAATACAGAAATCTTCCATACATCGGAGTTGTGGAAGTATAGAAAGGAGAAGCAATGAATAAGAATGGATCATTGCGTGGAATCATATGGTTCCTGTTCATTCTGGGACTGATCGTGCTGGGATACACATATTATATGAATTCCAGACCGCTGAATCTGAGTGATTACAGCCTGACTGATTTCTGGCAGGATGTAGACGACGGAAAGATTACAGCAATCACCGTTGAGCAGAATGAGGAGATCCCAACGGGTGTGATTACGGCGATTAGTGAGAATCAGACACAGAACGAACTATATGCCACAGATGTAAATGCAGTTATTAATGAATTACAGGAGAAGGCACCGGATGTAGATATATCGGTTGCAGATGTTACCAGAGAAAGCTCCTTTATGAAATTTTTGCCATATGCGATTCTGGCGGTTGTCGTTATCGTACTGATCTTCAGTATGATGATGGCCATGCAGAATGCTGCCGGTGGCGGAAGTAAGATGATGGATTTCGGAAAGAGTCCGGCTAAGGCGAAGGTGGAGTTTCGTCACGGAACCAACTTTACCAATGTAGCGGGTCTGGAAGAGGAGAAGCAGGAGCTGGAGGAAATCGTTGATTTCCTGAAGGATCCGGGTAAATATAAAGAGCTTGGCGCAAGAATCCCAAAGGGTGTCCTGCTGGTAGGCCCTCCGGGAACCGGTAAGACATTGCTGGCAAAGGCAATATCCGGAGAGGCAGATGTTCCGTTCCTGAGCATTTCGGGTTCTGATTTCGTAGAAATGTTTGTTGGTGTCGGCGCATCCAGAGTCCGGGATCTGTTCCTGAACGCACGGAAGCTGGCACCATGTATTGTATTTATTGATGAGATCGATGCGGTAGCGAGAAAGCGAGGCTCCGGTCTGGGTGGCGGACATGACGAACGTGAACAGACGTTGAACCAGTTACTGGTAGAGATGGATGGTTTCGGCCTGAACGAGGGAATTATCGTACTGGCAGCGACCAACCGTGTAGATATTCTGGACCCTGCAATTCTGAGACCGGGACGTTTTGACCGTAAGGTATTTGTCGGACGGCCGGATGTAAAGGGAAGAGAAGAGATTCTGAAGGTGCATACAAGAAATAAGCCAATTGGCGATGATGTGGATCTTCATGAGGTTGCCAGAACAACATCCGGATTTGCCGGTGCGGATCTGGAAAATCTGATGAATGAGGCGGCAATTCAGGCTGCAAAGCAGAATCAGAAGTATATTGAGAAGAAGAATATTGATGCAGCCTTTATTAAGGTTGGTGTCGGTACAGAGAAGAAGAGCCGGCTGATTCCGGAGAAAACGAGAGAGATTACGGCTTATCATGAGTCCGGGCATGCGATTCTTTATCATCTGTTGCCGGATGTCGGACCGGTTTATGCTGTGTCTATTATTCCGACCGGTGAGGGAGCCGCAGGTTATACCATGCGTCTGCCGAACAATGATAATGAGTTTACCACAAAGGGCATGATGCTGCAGGATATCATGGTGGACTTTGGCGGAAGAATTGCAGAGGAACTGATCTGTGAGGATATCACGACCGGGGCTTCCCAGGATATTAAGGTGGCAACACAGACTGCCCGTGCCATGGTGACCAAGTATGGTATGTCAGAGCAGATGGGCCTGATCAATTATGAGAACTCAGATGAGGAAGAGGTATTCCTCGGACGGGATCTGGGTCATGCAAAGAGCTTCAGCGAGGAGACTGCAAAGCAGATCGACGTAGAAGTTAAGAAGATCATGGATGACTGCTACCAGAAGGCGAAGCAGATTCTGGTGGATAATATGGATGTGTTACATCGTTGTGCAAAATTACTGTTAGAGAAAGACCGGATCGATCAGAGAGAGTTTGAACAGCTCTTTGCGACTGATGAAACTGCTGAAAAAGAGCCGGAAAATGGGGATGTATAACAAATTGCCAATTTCCGTAAAGCGAATTATCTATTTTGCCATTGCGGTTTGAAGGATTTGGAAGAAATCATCGTTTTTTTGCACAAAAGAAGTGTGAAAATTAAAAATTGTTTGTGAACACTTTTCAGGGGGATTTGTTATAATAAACTTGTAACCCCCCCCAATACATTATATAGTTTTTTGCTACACCCATAAGTAACAAAAATACCTTCTCCAAAAGGGACAGTCGTTCGGTGACTGTCCCTTTTACTTTGTCATGATGGCAGGGAAAACGGTGTGCGTTAACCGG
>CABQJA010000065.1 GCA_902464345.1 uncultured Clostridium sp. | reverse complement strand
TCGAAGATGACGATGAATCATTGTCATCTGCTAATTGAAATCCCATAAAGTATCACCCTTTATTCGGTAATATTATTTTAATTATAGAGGGGGAATTATACCTTGTCAATAAAGGGTGAATTTTTTTCTCAAAAACAATAATATAAGGAATTGACAGATAGAAAAAGGTTTGATAACTTGATACTAATTTCAATAAGAAATGAAGGGAAACAGAATGAAAATAGCGATGCTTGCAACAGGAGGAACCATTGGCAGTAAGGTGGTACAGGATGGTTGGATCGCCCCGGACACGGAGACGCCGTATGAGGTATTGCGGCTGTTTCGGATGAAATATCCGGATCTGGCGGCGGGAGTGGAGATAGACAGCCGGATGCCATATCAGATATTGAGTGAAAATCTGGAGGCTAAGTACCTGATAAAGTTGCTGGATGAAGTCGGTGATTGTATAGAAGCGGCAAAATATGATGGAATCATTGTCTGCCATGGAACAGATACACTACAGTATACTGCGGCCATGTTGGAATATGTATATGGGAATCGGCTGGTTCCGATCCTGCTGGTATCCAGTAATTATCCATTGGAGGATGCACGAGCGAACGGACTGGATAATTTCCGCTATGCGGTGCAACGGATAGTAGATGGGTATTGTGGTGTCGGCGTTGTTTATCGGAATGCGGACGGCAATACCTATGTTCATCGGGGAACGCATCTACTGGAGCATGCTGTGTTTGAGGACGATCTTCATAGCATTTACGGAAGCTGTGTGGGATGGTATCGGCCGGATGGTACCTGGGTGGCCGGAGAGGATAAAGAGCCGGAAACTCTACAAAAGGACATGGGGGAAATGCCGTCACCGGGAGAAATATACCATGCACTGAAAAAGGAATCCGGAATCCTGTGGATTCACATGGCTCCCGGAATCGTATATCCGAGGCCCGGGCAGCCGGGAGGCATTCGGGCGGTTATGTTACAGTGCTATCATGCCGGAACGATGCGGGTTGACGATGCGTTTCGTAGCTATGTACAGGAAATGACAGAAAGAAATATCCCGGTCTATCTGCTGGGAGTCGAGCAACTGGAAGGTGGTTATGAGACCAAACAGGCATACAGGGATTGTGGCGTGAAAATCCTTGAGGGTGTGGCGCCGATTGCAGCATATTGTAAATTATGGCTTCAGATAAGCTGGAGTGTGAATGAAACGGCTGGGGATATAAAGCCGAAGGATAAAGAATAAAACGAAGAGGCATAAGATGAATGGAAATCCAAGAATTGACGGAGCGGATGAACGCTGGGAAGCATATCGGAGAGATCTGACGGCATATGTGATGACGGATGCAGAACCGGGAGAAGCGGTGCTGGTCGTAGGAGCAGGGGCCTGTGATGATCTGGAACTGGAATGGCTGTTGGAAAATGACCGGCAGGTATTTTTGCTGGACTGTAATCCGGAGGCTCTGCAGGCAGGCACAGAGAAGGTGGGAAAGCATGAAAATCTGCATACAATATGTGCAGATGCAGTGGGACTGTCAGAGCAGCAGCTGGATGCATTTCAGAAGGCATGTGAGGCCGGAACAGAGACATTGTCAGAATGGCAGACGGTCTACGAAGATACATTCCGGACACAGAGAAGCTTTCGGCATGTAGTTCAAGATACCCTGGAGCTGTACGGAATCCCAAAGTTTGACCGGATTATTTGCATGGGGTTTCACAGTCAGGTATATATGCCGTTGATACTTACGCTGCAGACAGGGCGCTATCCGTTATCGGTACGGCAACAGGTACAACGGATCGTGGAGCATTTAAACCGAAGCTTTGCGGAAGAATCCTTATGTGTTATGAGACAATATGGAAGAGTCGTGTATCTGGGGTACGAGTATACGACATTCCTTTGGGAGGATACCGCACTCAGAGAGGAAGCAATTGAGCGGTTGACCGAACAGGGAAGCTCCGGTTTGCATCAGATGCGGATGTCACGGGTGGAAGGAGCCTATCAGCTGGAACAGGAAATCGGAAAGGCCTATGAGAAGCAGGAACTGCAGATTGCGGATTGCGCATATATGCTGTGGCCGTTTTCAGAAGAAAAGAGCTACCTTATGGTCATATTCAGGATTCTGTGATATAATGAGCATTGCGACGGGATGTGCTTGCACATACCGGCATAATGCAAAAACAACATATCATACATATAGAAATGACAGGAAACGATTGTGAAGGAAGAAAATAATAATCCATTAGAAAATGATTTACAGAATATAGAACTATCGGAACAGCCGGAGGAGCAGACAGAACATCTTCTGAATGAAGCACAGACGCAGGTGGAGCGGAAGTTTGAAGCAGAGCGTCAGGTGGAATTACAGGAGAATCTGGAGGAAGAGGCCAGAAGACCGGGGCAGAAGCTGAAGTCCTTTGTGCATGCGGTGGTACTTCCGGTATTATACGGAATCCTGATTGCACTGGTACTGACACAGGTGATGTTTTTTCATGCTGAGGTACCGTCCGGCTCCATGGAGACAACGATCATGACCGGAGACCGGATTGTTGGTAACCGGATGGCATACTGGTTTGGCCAGCCGACCTATGGAGAGATTGTGATATTCTGGAGCGCAGAATATAACGAGTTTATGGTCAAGCGAGTGATCGGTTGTCCGGGTGATCACGTAGAACTGCGGGCAGATGGCGTGTATGTGAATGACCGCCGCGTGCGGGATGACTATGTACAGGGGACGACCAGTGCCCTGCGGGATGGCGAGAATGATTGGATCGTTCCGGCAAACAGCTATTTTCTGTTAGGCGATAACCGGGAGAATTCCGCAGATTCCAGATACTGGAATCAGACATTTATTCCGGAAGATGAGATTTATGCAAAATATATGTTCCGATATTCACTGGGAAAGAACGGCTGGTATTGTGACTGGCGGGATCCGGTAGATTTCTGGGCGGAAGAATAGAAGATACAGGAGGCAGATTATGCATCAGGACAATGTGATTTTATGTGTATCATCCAAATACGAGGAGAAATATTATCTGAATGAGGATTTTGAAAATCTTCCGGAAGGAATCCGGCGGGAGCTGCAGATCATGTGCGTAACATTTACGGAGGAGATTGGCGGCATTCTGACACTGGAATATGATTCCAGAGGAAATCTGAACTTTATTACAGCAGCGAATGAAGGTGACTTATTATATGATGATATCGGCAGTGCGTTAAAGATCAAACAGATCCGGGAACGCCGCAGAGAACTGCTGGAAGCACTGGAGACATATTATAAGGTATTCTTTTTAGGTGAGAAAATAGATATAGAAGAAGAGTAGGAGGACTTGGAGATGATAAGACATGTGGTAATGTTTGGCATCCGTGAGAACGGCGACCTGACACCGACTCAGGAGGCCAGACGACTGGGAGATAAATTGCTGGAGCTTCCGGCACAGATTCCGTTTCTGAAGAAAATGGAGGTAGGTGTAAATGCAGAGCAGGCACCGAAGGATAATGCACAGCTGATATTGCTTGCTGATTTTGACTCTATGGAGGATTGTGAGAAATATGCGGTTCATCCGGCACACGTTGCAGTCGCCGGAGAGATCGCAAAGGTAAAGACCAGCCGGTGCTGTGTGGATTATGAAATCTGATTAAGGAGAGGCATAGTATGTTAGTAACAATTGATGTTGGAAATTCAAATATTACCATCGGCTTGTTTGATGGTGATGAAATAAAAGGAACCTTCCGAATGACGACCAAGATTCCGCGGACATCAGATGAATATGGAATCTTCTTTATGGATCTGTTAAATGCAAGAAATCTTTCAGTAAAG
This sequence comes from uncultured Clostridium sp., assembly GCA_902464345.1. Classification (GTDB taxonomy): domain Bacteria; phylum Bacillota; class Clostridia; order Lachnospirales; family Lachnospiraceae; genus CAG-632. The sequence goes on along the minus strand of CABQJA010000065.1, from coordinate 6,711 downwards.
TCGATTCACGCAGTAATCGTAGCATCCGTAGTGCCGGATGTGATGCATTCGCTCACAAGTGGAATTCTGAAATATTTTCATGTAAAGCCGATTATTGTCGGCCCGGGTATCCGGACCGGAATCAAGCTGGCAACGGAGAATCCGCGGGAGCTGGGTGCAGATAGAATTGTAGACGCAGTCGCAGCATACGAGCTGTATGGCGGACCGGTCATTGTCATTGATTTCGGAACGGCAACGACACATGATCTGGTGACAGAAGACGGCAGTCTGGTTGCAGGTGTGATCTCACCGGGAATCCGAATCTCAGCTAATACACTTTGGAATAATGCAGCGAAGCTGCCGGAGATAGAGATCCGGAAGCCGGAGAGCATTCTGGCGAAGAATACTGTCACCAGTATGCAGGCAGGATTGATCTATGGTGGTATCGGTCAGACAGAGTACATTGTACATAAGATCAAGCAGGAAGCGAAGCTGGAGCATATGAAGGTTGTGGCTACCGGCGGACTCGGAAAAATTATTTCTCAGGAGACAAAGGTGATTGATATCTATGATCCGGATCTGACGCTGAAGGGCCTGAAGCTGATTTACGAGAAACAGGAACGTTAGATATGAGTGCAAGGATCGGAAACATTGATATACAGGATAAGTTGATACTGGCACCGATGGCGGGGGTAACGGATCTGCCATTTCGGTTGCTCTGTAAGGAGCAGGGCTGTGATATTCTCTATACAGAGATGGTAAGCGCAAAGGCTATGTATTATAAGAATCGGAATACGATTCCGTTACTCGCACTGGATAAGCGGGAACAGCCGATCGGTCTGCAGCTGTTTGGATCAGAGCCACAGCTGCTGGGAGGCATGGCGAAGCAGATCGAAGCGATTGGCTTTGATTTCATAGATGTGAATATGGGATGCCCTGTGCCGAAGGTGTTTAATAACGGAGAGGGTTCAGCACTTATGAAGAATCCATCCCTGGCAGGTGAGATCGTAGCAGCGATTTCGGAATCGGTATCCATTCCGGTAACCGTGAAAATGCGAAAAGGCATTGATGAGGAGCATGTAAATGCCGTAGAGGTTGCACAGGTTGTAGAGAGAAACGGAGCGGCGGCGGTAGCGGTTCATGGCAGAACGCGGACCCAGTATTACGCAGGCAAAGCCGACTGGGACATTATCCGGCAGGTGAAAGAAGCGGTATCCATTCCGGTAATCGGAAACGGAGATATTCTGACGGCGGAGGATGCCCTGCGGATGAAGGCAGAAACGAACTGTGATGCATTTATGATCGGCAGAGGTGCCAAAGGCAATCCATGGATATTTTCGCAGATTAAGGAGGCACTCCGGACAGGAGAGACTCCGGAAAAGCCATCTGTAGCGGAAGTGGTAGATATGATTCTGCGTCATCTGGATATGATGATAGAGTTCAAAGGAGAATACACAGGGGTCCATGAGATGCGAAAGCATGTATCCTGGTATACGACCGGATATCCGAATTCCACCCGGATCCGCGGTGTGGTCAATGAGATGGAGACCAGAGAGGATCTGGAGAAGGTACTGCAGGCATGGAAGGCAGGCAGTCTGTAACGGAACAGCATAAAACAAGATATAATCATAATACGAAGGGAGAAATGAACAATGGAAGCAATGGAATGTATTAAGACACGGAGAAGCTGCAGAAAGTTTAAAGAAGAGGCAGTGCCACATGAGGTATTGGAAACGATCGTAGGTGCGGCAGCATATGCACCATCCTGGAAAAACACACAGATTACCAGATACATTGTGGTAGAGGACAAGGCGAAGATTGAAAAGATCGCAACGGACTGTGTACTGGGATTTGAGTATAATACCAAGACGATTCGTAACTGTGCGGCTCTGGTAGTGGTAACTATGGTAAAGAATCGTTCCGGTTATGAGAAGGATGGCTCTTACACCACCTCCAAAGAGGATCGTTGGGAGATGTTTGATGCCGGAATCGCAACACAGACCTTCTGTCTGGCTGCGCATGAGCAGGGCGTAGGATCTGTTATTATGGGAATCTTTGATGAAGCGAAGATCGCGGAAGTGATTGATGTGCCGGAAGGGCAGCAGGTAGCTGCCCTGGTGGCAATCGGATATCCGGTATTTGAGCCGGAGGCACCGAAGCGGAAGGAAGTATCCGAGTTATTGTCCTTCCAGTAAGGACTGGACATACGGCCAGTTGATCAGGCCCAACCAGTTGGAAACATAATCGGCTCTGCGGTTCTGATACTGCAGATAATATGCGTGCTCCCATACATCGATGCACAGGATCGGTTTCTGTGTCTCGGTTATGGGAGTATTTTGATTGGCGGTGCTGACAACGGATAATTTCTCGTTTTCAACGACAAGCCAGGCATAACCGGAGCCGAACCGGCGGATTGCCGCATTGGTAAGCGTACGCTGGAAATTATCCAGAGAGTCGAAATCTCTCTGAATAGCGGTTGCCAGTGTGCCTTCCGGCATCTGGAAGCCGCAGCCCTGCATACAGTTAAAATAAAGCTCATGGTTATATACACCACCGCCGTTATTCTGGATGGATGTGCGGATGCTTTCCGGAATGTCCTCCAGATGGATCAACAGCTCCTCCAGAGGTACCGATTGGAGCTTAGGGAAATCTGCCAGAGTGCTGTTGAGATTATCAACATAGGTCTTGTAATGTTTGTCATGATGGAATTCCAGTGTTTCCGGTGAAAGGGCCGGACACAGACAGTCATATGCGTACGGAAGCGGTTCTACCGGATAGGGAAAGGTTTGTTTCATGTGAAGTCCTCATTTCTATAATGATATCGTGAATGTATTATATGCATTTTCGGTTTGAATATACCTGTCACATTTGATATACTGATTGCATGAGAATTGTGTAAACGAGGAGAATGACAATGGAATGGAATCAGTTGCTCTGTTCAAAACGGAGAAAAAATTATCCGACCTCTGTGAACGGAGGAAGAGATCTGCGAACCGAATATGAGAAGGATTATCAGAAGATCATCGGCAGTGCTTCGTTCCGGAGGCTGCAGGATAAGACGCAGGTATTTCCGCTTGATAAGAGTGATTTTATCCGAACCAGACTGACGCATTCTCTGGAGGTGTCATCCTTTGCACGTTCGCTTGGACAGAATATTGGCAAGAATCTGATTGCTGCGGGAAAGGAGCCGGGTTTTAACTGGCGGATGGCAGAGGACATGTGTAATGTCCTGCAGTGTGCCGGATTGATTCATGATATCGGAAATCCGCCGTTTGGACATTTTGGAGAGACGGCGATCCGGCAGTGGTTCCGGGAACGGCTTCCGGAGCTGATGTTTTTTGACCGGCGGGTAGAGGATATGCTGACGGAGCAGATGAAGCAGGATTTCTATCAGTTTGAGGGTAATGCGCAGGCACTCCGGCTGATCAGTAAGCTGCATTTTTCTCTGGATGAGTACGGAATGAATCTGACCTATGCACTGATGAGTACGATTCTGAAATATCCGGTATCTTCACTGGAATCAGATCCGCAGTCGGAGAATATCAAGAACAAGAAGATGGGATATTTCTATGCGGAGCGGGAGATTTACCGGGATATTCAGGAAATGACAGGGACGCACGGCTGCCGGAATCCAATGACATTTATTCTGGAGGCGGCCGACGATATTGCATATAAGACGGCAGATATTGAGGATGCGGTGAAGAAAGGCTGCATTACCTATGGTATGCTGGAACGGGAGCTGCGGAGGCTGAACCGGCAGTGTGCACCGTGGGTAATGAATTATTTTAATCCGCTGGAGGAATTGCAGTACCAGTATCAGAAGGCATTGGAGCGGGAGTATGGCAATCCGGAGTTTTATGCGGTACAGAACTGGGCACTGAATGTGCAGAATTATCTGATCAAATGCGCGACCTATGGATTTATTCAGAATTATGAGGCGATCATTGAGGGAAATTATCCGTATGACCTCTTTCATGGTACCTATGCAGAAGGTCTGATGAAAGCAATGGGTGACATTGCATATCGGAATGCATTTGTGTCAGAGCCGATCTATAAGCTGGAGATTGCCGCCGGACATATGCTGGAGTTTCTACTGGATAAGTTTGTACGGGCAGCTATTTATTTTGACACGGAAAAAGAGCTGGGTACGATTGATGAGAAGGTCATTACACTGGTGTCTGAGAACTATGTGGAACGCTATTATGCGGAATCGCGAGGGAAAAGTGAAGAAGAAAAGCTGTATCTGAGAATTCTGCTGGTGACAGATTCTGTTTGCGGAATGACAGACAGTTATGCGAGAAGCTTATATCAGGAGCTGAATGGAATCATATGATCCATCAGCTCCTGCTGGTTTTAAAGGATTCTTTATTAAAAACTTATTGGAAATCTTCCTTCAGAACGGAAGCGCGCTTATGCGACTTGTTCTCATACAATGCATCGTCGGCCTGCTTGATCAGGGTCTGGATATCCAGATCCGTGTGACAGATGAAGTCGACAATACCGATGCTGGCCTCAATATAATATGGCTTATCACTGTTGGCGTTAATATCTGCCAGACGCTTGTGAATACGATTAGCGATCAGGTCGGCAGACTGCTGGCTGTTTAACAGGGCAAATGCTACGAACTCATCACCGCCGATCCGGCCGATGATATCGCCGTTTCTTAAGCTGCTCTTCAATGCGGTTGCAATCGTGCGCAGAGCGAAATCACCATCCTCATGACCAAAGGTATCATTTACAATCTTCAGATTATCCATATCGGCAAATAACAGAATTGCCCGTTGGTCCTCATTGATGGAAGAAGAGATAACAGCCTGTGTTTCTGCCAGGAAGCCGCGCCGGTTCTTTAGTCCGGTCAGTTCGTCGATGGTTGAAATCTTGCTTAACTGCCGGTTCTTCTCATGAAGCACGGAAAGTGTATATTCCAGCTGCTGGTTAGTCTGTTGCTGTGTCTCGTTCATCTTCAGGAACTTTAATGTGGTCCCAAGCTGAAGGCTGATAGAGTAAATATGGTGGAAGTTGGAAATATCCAGCTCACACAGGAAGACACCGTGGTGCTCGTCACTGGTAAAGATAGGAGTCAACACCATGGTATACCGGCGGTTCTGCGGAATATACGGATTGTTAAACAGGTTTTTGACATCTATCATGTAAGCAGACTTTGTAAGTGGGACACTGACATGATCCTTGTTATATACCTGTAGCTGAAGAGCGTCCGGTATATGCCAGCTGCCGTCCGGATTCAGATGAATCTCCTCGCTTGGTGCAGTGAAGATATAAGAGCTGATCAGATTCAGTTTTTCGAACTTATCTGAAATCTGCTGATAGATCAGCTCCGTATTTGTGCTGTTGATGATTGTATCACGGATAATATAACTGGAGGTCCAGTTATTTAACTTATAATCCCGGTTCTCATTGTAACGGAATCCGTCCTCTGCATTCAGAAGCAGGCTGGAGAGTGCGGATGTCAGATTGAAGAAGGAAATCTTCTTGTCCAGCTCCGGAAGGAGAGGCAGGATCAGCTTCTCAATGTTGCGCATACAGTAGCTCAGCTGCGGCACAGAATAGTAGAGCGGCATATCGGAATTACAATAGCTTAGCAGGATGTCTTTAAACGGCTCCTGCGGGAAAGAATGCTGTGCCGGATCAAGGGTAATATCCAGTAACTTGGATAGAAAATCCGTGATCAGTACAGAAATCCGTTTATATATAAAGGTATCCTTGTCATTTACAAAGACAGAATCAATAATTGAGTTTAGGATCTCTTGTTTGGTTTGAGGTATTGAATCGGATGCATCGGATGCAGGCGAGGACGATACTTCTGCACAACCACATGAATCGCGGACGATCATGGAGGAATCGAAGCGTCTGGAAGTGATCTCATGTGTCTTGATCAATTCACATACCTGATAGACAGAACGATAGCCTAATTCACAGGCATTCGCACGGACGGTCGTAAGTGCCGGCGAAAGTGCCAGTGCCAGAGGAACATCATCAAATCCGGTAACGGCAATATCTTTTCCAATTTCGATACCCCTGCGCTTTAATACATTATAGCCGCCTAATGCCATCTGGTCATTAGCGAAGCATAAGGCATCGATTTCCGGGTGTGTATCCAGCAGATCCTCCACCAGATCTTCGCAATATTCAGAGAAATTGCCATATGCGATCAGCGTCTCATCGACCGGGATTCCGGATTCTTTCAGAGTAGAGCGATAAATATCCAGACGCTCCTGTGCATCGGCATTGCTCTGACGGCCGCTGATAAAGCCGATATGCTTTTTATTGTGGTCATAGATCAGATGATGGATAACCTCCCGTAATCCTTTTGCACTGTCAATGACAAGAGACGAAAAGCCAGGAAACTCTGCTTCCAGTGTCAGAACCGGAATGTCCTTAAAACGGTTCAGAAATTCCAGGGAATCCGCATCATTTAAAAATGTACCGATCGTGCCAATCGAAATGATCAGAGCATCGATAGATTCCGGTTTTGCGTAGTAAAAGATGGAGTTATACTGGTAATCGTACTTGGCATTCGCCGGATCATTGTAGGCTGCATTGATATACATTCCCGGAAAAATCACCAGGTTAATATCCAGCTCTTTGGCAGCATAATCCACACCCTTACATATGTCGTATGCATAATCATTGTCCAGATGACAGATAAAAAGCCCAATGGTCAATCGCTTTTTTGACATAAAGATACCTCCCCAAACAGTAACTATTCTTAGT
>CABQJA010000064.1 GCA_902464345.1 uncultured Clostridium sp. | reverse complement strand
CAGTATGAAAACAGAGTTTAAGACGGAACTGAAGCAACTATCGATTAAGAACTTTTTACTGTTGACATTATCCGGTACGATTAATGCGGTGGGTGTTACTATGTTCTTATCACCCCTGCATTTATACGACAGTGGTTTTTCGGGAACGGCAATGCTGCTGGAGGAGCTGACCCCATCTTATCTGACCCTGTCTGTTTTTCTGCTGATCTTAAATATTCCGTTTTTCCTATACGGATATAAGAAGCAGGGACTGGCATTTACAGTATATTCCGTGTATGCGGTTATCATCTATTCTCTGGCGTCCTATCTGATCCGGGATATTTTTCCGGTAGATGTAGCGACATCATCTCCGTTTGCCGGAACAGACCTGCTGTTGGGAGCGGCATTTGGCGGACTGATCTCCGGTATCGGAAGCGGACTGACGATCCGGTTTGGCGGTGCTATAGATGGTGTGGAGGTTATGGCTGTTATTTTTGCAAAAAAGCTGGGGATTACAGTAGGTACCTTCGTGATGGCATATAACGTTGTGCTGTACATAGTGGTGGGAATTGCGATGCATAGCTGGATTCTGCCATTATATTCCATCGTAACTTATTATGTGGCACTTCATGCAGTGGATTACATTGTCGAAGGTTTTGATAAGGCCAAGGCGGCCATGATCATTACGACAAAGCCGAAGCATATCAGTCAGGCATTATCCGAGGAGTTCGGGAGTGGTATTACATTGTGGGAAGGACACGGATATTATTCCGATAAGGAGAAGACGGTTATTTACTTTGTAGTCAACCGGTTCCAGATTGGAAAAATGAAGACGATTGTTCAACAAAATGATGAAAATGCTTTTATCTCAATTACAGAGGTAGCAGATGTTTTGGGAAGAAATACCAAATAAGTAAATAAGAAACTTTACACCTTGGTTTACAGATGTATTGACAGCTATGAACCAAGGTGTTATACTGTCACATTAGTAAGCCGTTGAAGGAAAGGAGCAGTATTATGGGAGCAGAAGAACGCCGCAGAAAAATTGCAGAGCTGTTAAGAAAATCTGAGAAACCATTATCGGGGACCGCACTGGCGGAGCGTTGCGATGTCAGCCGTCAGATCATTGTACAGGATATTTCTGCTTTGCGACAGGACGGATATTCCATAATCTCTACAGCCAGGGGATACCAGATGAACGAAAACCCGGGAGTTCAGAAGGTATTCAAGGTATGCCATACGGATGCACAGATTGAGGATGAACTGAATCTGATCGTGGACCTGGGTGGCGAAGTAGAGGATGTATTCATATATCATAAGGTTTACGGTGAAGTCAGGGCTAAGCTGCACATTTATTCCAGACGGGATGTCCGGGAGTTTTTGGAGAGCCTGAAGGCGGGAACTTCCAGTCCGTTGAAAAATGTGACGGCCGGATATCATTATCATACGATCAGTGCAAGGGACGAAGAGACACTGCGTCTGATCGAGGAAGCATTATGGGAAAAGGGATATCTGGCACAGCTGCGGGAGTTTGAGCCGCAGGAGATCAAGAAGCAATAGCCTGTTTGGAAAGAATATGTGACAGGAGAGAGACATGGAAGAGACAAAAGAACAGACAAAAGAACAGAAGGATAAAAAGCAGCCGGGAAAGGTGAAAGCTTTTTTAAAGAAAAAGAATATTGAAATATCTGCAAAACGATATTTTATTGATGCAATGGGAGCTATGGCAAACGGTTTGTTTGCATCACTCCTGATCGGTACGATCATATCAACACTCGGCCAGGAGCTGGGAGTACAGGTTCTGATTGATATAGGAACCTTTGCGAAGGGTGTATCAGGCCCTGCAATGGCAGTTGCAATTGCATTTGCATTGCAGGCACCGCCACTGGTCCTGTTCTCCATGCTGGCAGTCGGCAGCTCGGCAAATGCATTGGGCGGAGCCGGTGGACCGTTGGCGGTACTCGTGATCGCAATTGTGGCAACCGAGCTCGGGAAGCTGGTTTCAAAGGAGACAAAGATCGATATTCTGGTAACTCCGCTGGTCAGCATCTGCTCCGGAGTATTACTATCCATGGGATTGGCACCGATCATCGGAAAGGCAGCCAGTGCAGTCGGAACCTTGATCATGTGGGCAACAGAGCTGCATCCGTTTATGATGGGTATTCTGGTATCCGTGATCGTAGGAATCGCACTGACACTTCCAATCAGCAGTGCAGCAATCTGTGCGGCACTCAGTCTGACCGGATTGGCAGGTGGTGCTGCAGTTGCAGGCTGTTGTGCGCAGATGGTAGGCTTTGCCGTCATGAGCTTCAAGGAGAATAAGGTAGGCGGTCTTGTTTCACAGGGAATCGGAACCAGCATGCTTCAGATGGGAAATATCGTAAAGAATCCAAAAATCTGGATCCCGCCGATCCTGACCTCTGCGATCACCGGCCCGATCGCAACCTGCATCTTCAAGCTGCAGATGAACGGAGAGGCGATTTCATCCGGTATGGGTACTTGTGGTCTGGTAGGTCAGATCGGAGTTTACACCGGATGGGTCAATGATATTGCGGCAGGAGCGAAAACGGCAATCACCGGAATGGACTGGTTGGGACTGGTTTTGATCAGCTTTGTTCTTCCGGCGGTGCTGACATGGATATTCGGACAGATCTGCCGGAAAATCGGCTGGATCAAGGAAGGAGATCTGAAGTTGTAGGACTATGCTATGTATTGATAGTATGAGCGAGTGATAAAATGATAAAATCGGCACTTTATGTCAGGGTAAGTATGATGTGTATTTTAAGCATTGGGACCCGGCCTCTAAAGGCCGGTTTTTTCAGTTTAAACAGATACAGGAAAGAATCTGTTGAAAAGCAGAATGAAAGATTACGTGATGAAACAGATTGATGTGGGACTAATTTGTGATATAATTAAGAGGTATTTACCGGAAGAAAAGCGCATTGAACAAGAAAGGGTGGGAGTAAATGGAGTTTGGACTAAGCTTACTGATCGGATATTTATTGGGGAGTGTGAGCCCATCTTATTTTCTGTCGAAGGCCAAGGGAATTGATTTACAGAATCAGGGACGAAAGAATTTAGGAACAACCAATGCATTTATGCTGTTAGGGCGGACAAGTGGAATTATCGTTATGGTTATTGACTTTATGAAAGGGTGTTTTGCAGTCTGGCTGGCACAGGCAATTTTCCCGGAGGTTTCGATTGCGGGAATTACCGCAGGTGTTGCTGCGATTCTCGGACATATCTTTCCGTTTTATCTGAAGTTCCGGGGCGGAAAAGGTCTGGCAACGCTGGGTGGTGTGATATTAAGTACAGACTGGCGGATATTTCTGCTGCTGGCACTGATTGGAATTATTGCTATGCTGATCACGGACTGGGGCTGTGCTGCGTCATTTTCAACCGCAATTTTCTATCCTATACTGTATTTTGGAAAAACATGGAATTATATCAGTCTGTTTTTACTGGAAATCGGGTGCATTTGTGTAATCGTAAAACATTGTGCGAATATTCCGAAGCTGCGTGCAGGAGAGGAGCCTTCTGTTCGGGAAGCAATTAAGCGATTTCTGCATAAAGCGCAGGAGGCGGAAGAATAATAGAAAGACAACTACAGGAGCAACTGTCATGGACAAGATATGGAAATTTTTTGAAAATATGAATGAGTACCTGTATGTATCAGATATGGACACGGATGAGCTGGTCTATATGAATCGGAAAACTATGCATACCTATGGTGTTCATTCCATGGAAGAAGTGAAGGGGAAGAAATGCTATGAGGTATTGCAGGGATGTTCGTTGCCATGCAATATCTGCAATAAGGATAAACTGCAGGAGGGTGAGTTCCGGGAGTGGAAATACTATAATCCGTTCCTGCAGAAGACCCTGATGGTAAAGGATACCATGCTGACGGAGGGTGAGAAGCATTACCGGCTGGAGCTTGCGGTGGATATTACTGCGCAGATGAACCAGATGAATATGCTTCAGGATTATCAGAGTCTGGAAACATTTGTAAATGAAGGTATGCGGATCGCCCTTCGGGCAAGTACACCGGGTAAATCCATTGAGGTAATACTGGAATATCTGGGACGTGCCTTAAACGGAGAGCGTACTTATGTGTTTGAACGGAACATAACTGGTGGAGATGACAATACCTATGAATGGGTAGCAATGGGAGTGAAACCGCAGAAAGATATTCTGCAGAATCTTCCGTCGGAAATCTGTGCAAACTGGTATCGCAGTTTTCAGGAAAATCGCAATATCATTATAGAAGATCTGGAGGATATCCGCGAGGATGATCCGCTGCAATATGAGAATCTGAAACGGCAGGACATTCATTCACTGGTGGTGGTTCCGTTATATGATGACGGTACCGTAATCGGTTTTTACGGTGTGGATAACCCGCCGGGCAGATCCTTAAGCTATGCATCGAATATGCTTCAGATCATGGGACATTTTATCGTGTCTTCCCTGAAACGAAGGAATCTGGTAAAACAGCTGGAGGTTATGAGCTACAGCGATCAGCTTACAAAGTTCGGTAACCGTTATGCATTGGAGCGGTTTGTGGTACAGATGGATCACAGGCGGAGCATTGGCGTCATATACTGTGATATTACCGGCCTGAAGCGGGTGAATGATCAGAAGGGACATGAAGCAGGTGATAAGCTGATCCAGCGCTCCTGCAGTCTTCTGCGAGATACACTGGCAGGCTTTGAACTGTTCCGCATTGGTGGGGATGAGCTCCTGGCGCTGTGCAGCGGCATTCAGGAAGAGCAGTTATATGCACAGGCGCAGAAGGTGAAGGCTCATATGGAGGATTATACGGTAGTCATGGCCATAGGAGCAGTCTGGAAGCCAAACAGTACAAGCAGTATAGATACACTGTTGACGGAATCCGAGCAGCTGATGTATGAGGATAAGGCAGAGTATTATCGGACACACGGAATCGACCGCAGAAGATAGAGGCACAGAGCGTTTGATTAAACATGGACAGAAATTCCAGACGATTCTGAACAAAAAAATAAAAAAAGTGTTGACATCTTTGGACGGCAGTGCTATTGTAGCAGTTAACAAAGAGCAAATGCAAAGAACAGAATACGGTCATTCAAAAAGAAGTACTTCAGAGAGCCGGTGGCTGGTGTGAATCGGTGTATGGTTTGAATGATTATCCTCTGCGAGCAGTGCACTGAATTTCTTGTGAAGTGATCATAGAAATGATTATAGAAATGATCATGTTCGGAGAACAGTAGGTGTCACCGGTTTTCTACCGTTACATAGAAGCTTATTTCCGGAAACAGATTCCCGAGATGAGATTAAGTGGTCGCGAAAACGGCAAGTAAAGTGGTAACGCGGAAGTTTCAACCTTCGTCTTTATAAAAGACGGAGGTTTTTTTAGTTTATTTGTCTCTTTGCAATATTAAGAAAGGAGCCACCATTTGGTGGGGAGAAAATGAATGGCTTAGTAATTGTTTTAATTGGTATCGTTGCATTAGGGACCGGCTATCTGACATACGGACGATGGCTGGCAAAAAAATGGGGAATTGATCCGAAGGCAAAAACTCCGGCGTTTACACATGAAGATGGACAGGATTATGTACCGTCCTCCAAGTTTACGGTTTTCTCGCATCAGTTCTCATCCATTGCAGGAGCAGGTCCTGTTACCGGACCGATCCTGGCATCTGTGTTTGGCTGGGTGCCGGTACTGCTCTGGCTGATCCTTGGTGGCCTGTTCTTCGGAGCGGTTCAGGATTTCGGTGCATTGTATGCATCTGTAAAGAACGAGGGTAAGTCCATTGGTATGGTAATTGAGAAGTATATCGGTAAGGGCGGTAGAAAGCTGTTTATGCTGTTCTGCTGGTTGTTTACACTGCTTGTTATCGCAGCCTTTACAGATATGGTTGCCGGAACCTTCGTCGGAAAAGGAGTAGAGGGTATGACTGCAGAAACCAGTTATGCGAATGCGGCAGCAGCCTCCATTTCCATGCTGTTCATCGTTGCAGCGATTATCTTCGGACTGATCCAGAAGCATGTAAAGAAGATGAATGAGATCGTACGTGCGATCATCGCGATCGCATTGTTGGTTGCAATGTTTGCAATCGGTATGCATTTACCGTTATACGCAACAAAGTCTGCATGGATCTACATCGTTATGGCTTATCTGTTCATGGCATCGGTTATGCCAATGTGGTTACTGATGCAGCCAAGAGATTATATGACAACCTTTATGTTACTTGGTATGATTATCGGTGCGGTTGTCGGTGTCGTAGTTGCACATCCATCTATGCAGTTGAATGCATTTAACGGATTTAACGTAAACGGCAGCACAATGTTCCCGACGTTGTTTGTCACGATTGCCTGTGGTGCGGTATCCGGATTCCACAGTCTGGTATCCTCCGGTACTTCCTCCAAGACGATCAGTAATGAAAAGGATATGCCGATGGTTGGTTATGGTGCCATGGTAGTAGAGTCCTTACTTGGTATTATCTCGCTGGTAGTTGTTGGTGCAGTTGCTGTTAACGGAACCAAGCCGGATGGTACACCATTTGCTATTTTCTCAAGCGGCGTTGCCGGATTCCTTGAAAAGCTTGGACTTCCTGTACAGTTTGCAACCGTATTCATGACCATGTGCGTATCTGCACTGGCATTGACCTCTCTGGACTCCGTAGCCAGAATCGGCCGTATGTCATTCCAGGAGCTGTTCTATGGTGATACAACAGATCCTGCGAAGATGCCGGTATGGCAGAGAGTTCTGACCAATAAGTATTTTGCAACTGTGATCACACTGTTCTTCGGATATCTGTTGACTCTGGGTGGATACAGCAATGTATGGCCATTGTTCGGTTCTGCCAACCAGCTGCTGGCAGCTCTGGTGCTGATCGCACTTTCCGTATTCTTAAAGACGACCGGAAGAACCGGCTGGACATTATATGCACCAATGTTTATTATGCTGGTAGTTACCTTTACCGCACTGGTTCAGAAGACGATCGCACTGGTTACCAATATGGTAAACGGTCAGGCAACTCTGCTGGTAGACGGTCTGCAGTTCATAGTAGCCATCCTGCTGATGGTACTGGGTGTACTGGTCGCATTCAGCTGTCTGAAGAAGCTGTTTACTACAAAGGCACAGCCAAAAACAGAAGCAGAATAGATGATAAACCGTATGAATTTATAGGAATTGACAATTTACATTTAAGCAGATATATGATACGTTAAAAGAGGACATATTATTTGCGATCACGAGTCGGCTGCCGCAAATGACAGAAGCATCCCCATGGGATTCTGAAGCATTTGCGGCAGCTGTTTTTATTTTGCGGCAGTTATGGAGACAAGGAAGATGCAGTGTCATCTTATCTCGGTTATGGCAACGAGAGGAATGCGGTATGAGAAAAATAAAAGGCATAGATTGAAAGGGAGGTAGGTTATATGAGATATGATGTGATTATTATTGGAGCGGGACCGGGAGGAATTTTCTCTGCATATGAGCTGGTGCAGAAGAACCCGGAGATGAAGATTGCTGTATTTGAGGCCGGCCATGCATTGGAGAAGCGCCATTGTCCGATCGATGGAGAGAAGATCAAGAGTTGTATTAATTGTAAGAGCTGTTCGATCATGAGCGGATTTGGCGGAGCCGGTGCATTTTCAGACGGAAAATACAATATCACCAATGCGTTTGGCGGTACGTTATATGAGTATATAGGAAGAAAACAGGCCATTGAATTAATGGAATATGTGGATGAGATCAATATGAAATTCGGCGGTGAGGGAACGAAGCTTTATTCTACCTCCGGCAGTGGGTTTAAGAAGCTCTGTCTGCAGAATAAGTTAAATCTTTTAGATGCATCGGTACGTCATCTGGGAACGGATATTAATTTTATTGTGCTGGAGAACCTGTATGCGGAATTAAAGGAACGGGTGGACTTTTATTTTGATACACCGGTAAAGACGGTAGAAGCTATTGATGAGGAGTATCGTATTTACTGTGAGGACGGACAGAGCTATGATGCGGAAAAGTGCATAATTTCCGTAGGACGCAGTGGCAGCAAGTGGATGGAGAAGATCTGTCGGGAGCTGCAGATTCATACGAAGTCCAACCGGGTGGACATTGGTGTCCGGGTAGAGCTGCCGGCTGTTATTTTCTCACATCTGACGGATGAGCTGTATGAGAGTAAGATCGTGTACCGGACACAGAAGTTTGAGGATTCGGTCCGAACCTTCTGCATGAATCCGAAAGGAATCGTAGTAAATGAGAATACAAATGGAATTGTAACCGTAAACGGTCACAGCTATGAGGGTGCTGATAAGCAGACAGAGAATACGAACTTTGCATTGCTGGTATCCAAGCATTTCTCAGAACCGTTTAAGGACAGTAACGGCTATGGTGAGAGTATTGCACGGTTGTCCAATATGCTGGGTGGCGGCGTGATCGTACAGCGGTTCGGTGATCTGGTCCGGGGACGGCGCAGCAATGACAAGCGGATCGCAGAGGGACTGGTAGAGCCGACCTTAGCTGCGACACCGGGTGATTTGAGCCTGGTACTGCCGAAGCGGATTCTGGATGGTATCATCGAGATGATTTATGCACTGGATAAGATCGCACCGGGAACTGCCAATGATGATACCTTGCTTTATGGTGTGGAAGTGAAGTTTTATAATATGGAAGTAGAACTGGATGAACATCTGGAAAGCTGTTACAAGGGATTATATATTATCGGAGACGGAAGCGGTGTGACACATTCTCTTTCTCATGCTTCCGCCAGTGGTGTATACGTTGCAAGACAGATTGCTGCTGAAAGATAAAACCGGAAAGTATACCATTTATAAGCGGATGATCGGATATGCAACAGCCGGTTGACAGATTGCCGTGGATGCTTGATAGACTGCAACCGGAATGATTTGTATGCTGATTTCATCAAAGCAGCCATAGATGGCGGAATGGAGGAGTATATGATATTAGCGGATAAGATTATGAACCTGCGGAAGAAAAACGGATGGTCCCAGGAGGAGCTGGCAGAGAAATTAGGCGTCAGCCGACAGTCAATCTCAAAATACGAAGGCGCGCAGGCGGTACCGGATCTGGATAAGATTCTTAAGCTGAGTCAGATTTTCGGAGTTACGACCGATTACCTGATAAAGGATGAGCTGGAAGAAGAGATTTACAGCGATGAGATAGGACTCGATGAGGAGAGTGAAGAGGACGGAACACACTATAAGGTGACAATGGAGATGGCGAATGAGTTTCTGGAGCTGCGGAAAAAGGCAGCCGTCCGGATCGCATTTGCAACGCTTCTGTGTATCATATCACCGGTAGCGTTACTTTTGTTTGCCGCAGCCAGTGAGGTGCCGGCATACAGGATTACAGAGAATATGGCTGCCGGAATCGGACTTTGTATATTAATGCTTCTGATCGTGATCGCAGTAGCTATATTTATAATGACAGATATGAAGTCAAAGAAGTTCGAGTTTTTACAGATGGACACCTTTGAAACAGAGTATGGTGTGGACGGAATGGTAAAGGAGCGGAAAGAACGGTTTCAGGATACCTATGTGAAATACAATGTGCTGGGAGCAATATTCTGTGTGGCTTCCGTGATACCGTTGTTTCTCGGAATTGCATTATTTAAGCAGGATCTGTATATTGTGATGATGGTATGCCTGCTGCTCTGTATGGTGAGTGTCGGTGTGTTTTTCTTCGTCCTGGGTGGCACCATCATGAGTTCCATGAACCAGATTCTGGAAGAAGGAGATTTCACCAGAAAAAACAAACGTGATAATAAAAAAACAGAGAAATTCAGCGGTATTTACTGGATCGTGGCAACAGCCGTCTATCTGGGCTATAGCTTTATCACAAATGACTGGGGAAGAAGCTGGATCATCTGGCCGGTGGTCGGTGTATTGTTCCCGGCCATCCGGCTTCTGGTATTAAGTCTGATGAATTCAAAGGAGAAAAAGGCTTAAAGCAGTGTAAAGGTATTCTTATGACATCGGATCAGACCGTCTGCCTGCATTTTGCCCAGCTCTTTGGAAAGGGCACTGCGGTCAAGATTCAGATAATCGGCCAGCTGCTGACGGTCGAACGGAATCTGGAAGGTGGAGCTTCCGGTCCGGACTGCGATCGCAGACAGATAGGTCAGTAATCTGCCACGGATCGTCTTTGCTGAGGTACAGAAGATCCGGCTGGAAAGTGTCAGATTCTTGCGGGCAGTGATCATCAGGATATTTCGCAGGAGCTGATCATACCAGCCTTGGGAAGCATTGGTCCGTTCAAGCAGGGTATTCAGCTGCAGAAATAAAATCTCACAGTCCTCACCGGCAACCGCATCTACCAGCATAGGCTCCCGACAGAGCACGTAAGTCTCTGCGAAGATGTGGCCGGTGGGGATTTTACTTAATAAGCTGGTATTACCCCAGGCATCGACATTCTCGATATTGACACTTCCGGACAGGACGATGCCGATCTCCTGAATCAGATCTCCGGTGTGGAAGATCACGGAATGTCTGGTGTAGGTTCTGCGGTGTGTCCGGGCGAGTGTCAGCATCTCCTGAATCTCCGGCTCGGTTAATTGTTGAAAGATTGGATTTGCAAAAATTTCCATAATTTAATCTCACTTTTGTGGTCATGACCACATGAATTTTCTTTGTATACTACTATAATCCCATTATAAATTCAAGAATATGAGCAGAAAATGCAAATTCTGGG
>CABQJA010000063.1 GCA_902464345.1 uncultured Clostridium sp. | reverse complement strand
GTCCATGTATAAACTAATAGTTAATACTATACTAACGCATTGGAGATTCCATGTCAAATATCAGACTCGTATAATAACAATAGAGGCTGAAAGGCTAAGAAGTTAAAAGGAGATGTAAAAATGGGAAAAGCATTGATCGCATATTATTCAAGAGCTAATGAAAACTATGTAAACGGAGCGATTAAGAATCTGGAAATCGGAAATACAGAAAAGGTAGCCGGTATCATCCGGAAGATTACAGGAGCAGAGTTGTTTCAGATTGAACAGGTAAAGCCGTATGCAAAGAACTATAATGAGTGTATTGCACAGGCACAGGAAGACCAGAAACGGGATGCAAGACCGGAGCTAAAGCAGTATCCGGACAGTCTGGAGGACTATGATGTGATCTATCTGGGATATCCGAATTACTGGAGTACGATGCCGATGGCTGTGTTTACATTTCTGGAGCATTATGATCTTACCGGAAAGGTAATAAAGCCGTTTTGTACCCATGAAGGCAGTGGACTCGGAAGCAGTGTCCGGGATATTAAGAAGCTTTGTCCGACTGCAACCGTAGCAGAAGGTCTGGCAATCCAAGGCGGACGTGTGGACCGGTCAGAGAAAAAGATAGAAGCATGGCTGGCGCAGTAAGTTCGACACAGTAAACAGAACGAAAAGTAGAAGAAATAAACGGAAAAACAGACAAGGAGAAAGTAACGAAAGGGTGTGTAGGATATGAAAATCGCAGATAAGAAAGAATTTGAAGCCGCAAACGTATTTGGAACAGGTGCAGCAAACACAGGATATGCACAGTATTTTACAGGAGATTCTTTTTTGAATCCATTGACGGATCCGGCAAAGACCGTATTCCTTGCCAATGTAACATTTGAACCGGGATGCCGGAATAACTGGCACATTCATCATGCGAAGTCCGGTGGCGGACAGCTTCTGGTCTGTACCGCAGGTGAAGGCTGGTATCAGGAAGAAGGCAAAGAGGCAGTCAGCCTTGTACCGGGTACCGTGATCACGATTCCGGCAGAGGTGAAGCACTGGCATGGTGCGAAGAAGGATAGCTGGTTCTCTCATATTGCGGTAGAGGTTCCGGGTGAGGAATGCAGCAATGAATGGTGTGAACCGGTATCGGATGAAGAATATAATAAGTTAGGTTGCGGTATTTAATATGGCAAAAGAGGTCTGGAACGAGGAAGCGGAAAAATAAAAAGGACTGTTAACACCGGAGCGTTCGGGATATAATATACTGGTAATTTACAAACGCAAAGAAACAGGAGGCTGTAAATATGCAGGGTATGAAGAATATTAATAAGGCAGAGGTTATGGTACTGAAGGAGCAGGTTGCTTATCAGGATGGACAGGTGGTCAGCAAAACACTGGCGCAGAATGAGGCATTAAGCGTGACTTTGTTTTCCTTTGATAAGGGCGAAGAGATCAGTACGCATGCATCCGGCGGTGATGCGTTTGTAACCTGTCTGGATGGTGTCGGAGAGGTTACGATTGACGGTGTGAAGTATGAGTTAAAAGAAGGCGAGTCAATCGTAATGCCTGCAGGACATCCACATGCAGTATATGGAAAAGAGCAGTTTAAGATGCTGCTGGTCGTGGTATTTTAATAATTACCAGATTCCAAGAAGATGTTGCATGAGGAGACTGACACCCGTGATACCGATCCAACAGGCACCGCCTATGAGAACAGGCTTTCCGCCGGTTTTGATCAGTTTCACGATATTGGTATTTAATCCGATGGCACTCATGGCAAGTACGATAAGGAACTTACTCAGGGTTTTGATCGGGTTGAAGAAAGCAACCGGAACTCCGGCATGAACGGTAATAGTAGTGATAATAGATGCAAGGATGAAGTAAAGGATAAAGAATGGAAAAATCTTCTTAAACTCTACTTTCTTTGCATCTGTTTTTTCTTTTCTGGTACGGATAAATGCAAGCACTAACGTAATCGGAATAATTGCCAGAGTACGGGTAAGCTTTACGGTAACTGCTTTATCCAGAGTAGCGGAACCAAGATTGTACATGGAGTCCCAGGTGGATGCAGCAGCGGTTACAGAGGATGTGTCATTAATAGCGGTTCCGGCAAAAATACCGAAGGCTTCTCCATTGGTAGTAGAAAATCCGAGGACGGAACCGAGCATCGGGAAGAAAATGGCGGCCAGCATATTGAAGAAAAAGATGACAGAAATGGCCTGTGCCACTTCATCATCATCGGCATCGATAACCGGAGCGGTAGCAGCAATCGCCGATCCACCGCAGATAGAGGAACCGACACCGATCAGTGTGGATATCTTTCCGGGAATGTGCATGACCTTGTGCAGAACCCAGGCAATGACCAGAGAAGTGGAAATGGTTGCCAGAATAATCGGCAGAGACTGCTTTCCGGTCTCCAGAATAACGGATAAATTCATGCCAAAACCTAAAAGAATAACTGCACTTTGCAGAATCTTTTTGGAAACAAAGGTGATTCCGTCCTGAAACCCGGATTTGTCCTTAATGCAGAACGTAATGAGCATTCCGGCCAGGATAGCAAACACGGGACCGCCTACGATAGGAAACTGAAGTCCCAGAAACCAGCACGGTATTGCAATGATCAGACAGAGAAGAATTCACTTCCAGCTTTTCTTAATAAAATTCATTTTAAATCTCCTTTATATTAGTATGTGAAATCGTGACCTTAAATCCTGACGTATCATAACATGGATCAGATATAATGAAAAATTATTTATATTTATGAAACGATAAAATAATGTTATGATAATAGCATTAACAACCATTAGAGCAAAAGAACAGAAAACACAGGAGGTACGAGATGCTGGATTTTCGGATAGAAACGTTTTTAACTGTATGTAAATATATGAATTTTACCAGAGCGGCAGAGGAACTGAATATTACACAACCGGCGGTGTCACATCACATACATTTTCTGGAGAATTATTATGAGGTTCCGCTTTTTCTATATGAAGGAAAGAAGCTTCAGCTGACTGCGGCCGGAAGTCTGCTGCGGGATGCGTCTGTAACGATGACACATGATGAAGTGCATATGAAACGAAAGATGCAGCAGGTTTCGGGTGAGATCGTCAGTTATTCCTTTGGGGCAACACTTTCGGTGGCGGAGTTTATTCTGGTAGAAAATCTGAACCGGTTTATTGGTGAGCATAAGGACAGCAGGATTACAATGCAGGTAGCGGACACGAAGGAGCTATTGAAAAAATTGAATTCCGGAGAGCTGGACTTTGCAATCGTGGAAGGGGATTTCCCGAAAACAGAGTATGAGTATTTTATATACAGTAATGAGGAATATGTCGTGGCAGCGGATGTGGAGCTAGCTGATAAGTACCGGGGAAAGACATTGCGGGATCTGTTCTGTGAGACTCTTCTGCTCCGGGAGGAGGGCTCCGGTACCAGAGAGATTCTGGATCAATATCTGATGAATCATGGGTATACATTATCGCATTTTGCACATATGGTGGAGATTGGTAATATTGGGGCGATCAAAGCATTGATGAAGGAAGGCCGAGGAATTTCTTTTTTATATCGGGCAGCCATAAGAAAGGAAGAGCTATCCGGTGAGTTAAAGGTGATTCCGTTAGCTGATTTCCGGATCACGCATGAGATTGCATTTATCTTTCGAAAAGCCAGCATTTTCTATGATGAGTACAAGAAGATTTTTGAAGAATTAAGGAATTAGGGAATATGAAAATAAATGGATTTTGATGAAAGTTCCTGCTTGACAGGATAACACTGTTATGTTACCATAACGGTGTTATGTAGAAGCGATAGATAGATTGAGGTAGAAATATGAAGAACGATCATGAGACAAAGGAACGTCTCCTCGTGTGTGCAAGAGAGGAGTTTTTGGAAAAGGGTTATCAGAAGGCCTCCCTGCGCAGCATCTGTAAGAAGGCAGGTGTGACGACCGGAGCCTTGTACTTTTTCTTTCAGGATAAAGAGGATTTGTTCTCGGCCATCGTGCAGCCGACCTTAGATCAGGTACGGGCAATGGCAGAGCAGCATGTGCGGCAGGAGTTGATGATGCTGCAGAATCTTCCGGGAGCGGATGAGGATAATATGCATGATGATCATAATGCAACCGAGCAGATTCTTCATGTATTATATAAGAATTATGATATCTGTCAGATGCTTTTGACGAACAGTCAGGGATCCCGGTATGAGAATTGTCTGGATGAGATTGTGGATCTGTTTGAAAACGGGCAGCGTGCATTGGCACAGGAGCAGGCGAGGCAGCTGGGGGTACAGCCGCCGGATGATTACATTCTGCATTGGGTGATCCATATCGAGCTGGATGCCTATGTGCATATACTGCTTCACGAGCGGAATGAAGAAAAGGCACTCAAGCATATGGATCAGGTGCTGGATTATCTGTTGGCCGGGTGGGAAGCATTATTTCGTAGAAAGTAAAAATTGATTTAAAAAGGAAGAACCAGGCTATGTCCGGCAATCGGGCATAGCTAAATTACATAACAGAACATAACAGTGTTATGTTTACGCAAAAAACAAAAGAATTATAAAACAGGAGGAAAGAATCATGTATGTTCAGGTGTCAGATGTTAAGAAGAGTTACGGCGAAGGTGGTAGCTTTATTCAGGTATTGAAAGGGATTACAGTCGGCGTTGATCAGGGGAGTATGTGTGTAATACAGGGAACCAGTGGATCAGGAAAGTCAACTCTGCTTAATTGCATCGGTGGTCTGGACGTGGTAGATTCCGGGTCCATTCAGGTGGATGGAAAAGAAATGGTCGGATTGAAACCGGAGGAGCTTTCCGATTACCGGCGGGATTATCTGGGATTTATCTTCCAGTTCTACAATCTGGTTCCGAATCTGACAGTGCGGGAGAATATACAGGTATGTGAATATCTGACAGAAAATCCGTTAAATATGGATGAGCTGCTGGATATTCTGGGACTGACAGAGCATCAGAACAAGTTCCCGGCGCAGTTATCCGGTGGACAGCAGCAGCGATGTGCGATTGCCAGAGCACTGATCAAGAATCCGAAGCTGTTGCTCTGCGATGAGCCGACCGGAGCACTGGATTCCAAGACCTCCAGAGATATTCTCGTTCTGCTCGAAAAGATCAATGCGCAGTATGGTACGACCATGCTGATCGTTACACATAATAATGCGATCAAAGATATGGTAGATCAGGTTATTATCTTAAAGGATGGTCTGATCCGGAAAAATTACCGTAACGAGACGAAGGTACCGGCAGCAGAATTGGAGGATTTATAAAATGCAGAAAGTATTACGAAAAAGAATTTTACGTGATTTTAAGACAAATATTGCCCGGTATCTGGCACTTGGATTTCTGATCATCTTAAGTATGTATCTGGTCATCAGCATGCTGGGAGCAGCAGAAACAATTATCCGGGGAAGCTTAAAGGCAGATGCAGATGCTCATGCAGAGGATGGTGAGTTTTCCCTGTTCGTGCCGATGAAGGAGAGCGAAGAGGAAGATCTGAGAGCCCGGGGTATTACACTGGAGAAAATGTTTTTTCTGGATTATACCGTAGAAGAATCCAAGACACTGCGGTTGTTTGAAAACCGGGAGGAAATCAATCAGATTACTCTGAAAGAAGGCAGCCCGGCAGCAGCAGAGGATGAGGTGGTACTGGAGCGGCGCTATGCAGAGATTAATGGGATTCAGATCGGAGATAAGATCGAGATCGGTGGACATGTTTTTCGGGTAGTCGGAATCGGTACTGTGCCGGATTATGATTGCACCTTAAAAACACTGGGAGATACCGGGTGTGACAGCCAGAATTTTGGGCTTGCATTTGTGACAGCAGATACCTATCAGGCAATGCGTAAGGAAGGAAAGAGCGCGAAATCTGAAGAATATTATTATGCATATCTCTTAAATGACAGGATGACAGATGACGAGTTAAAAGATGAATTAAAGGAGTTGGAATTTTCAGCGGACGATGTACAGGATGCATATTTTCAGGAATACTGGGACCGGACACTGGGCAGAGAGGATGAGCTTCGTGACGGTATTCAGGAGCTGGTAGATGGTGCAGAGGAATTAAAGGATGGATTAAAAGAATTAAGTGATAATAACGGAGCCTTACGGGATGGAGCCGATACGATTCTGGATTCTTACCTGTCAGAAGCCAATAAGGCATTGGGAAGCTATGGAATCCCGACTCTGACCAGAGAGAATTTTGAACAGGTTTTGGAGGCACAGATCCCGGCCCAGAGCAGCGCACTGGTACGGATGTCCATGAAGAATCTGCTGCTGGAATTAAAAGAATTGAAATCCTTTGCCGATGGAGTTGACGAGTATACGGACGGAGTTGCGGAAGCAGCAGATGGTGCAGAGGAACTGCAGGATGGCGTGAAGGACTTAAAGGATGAAACCGATGACATTATTGATGAAATCTTTGACGCAGATGCCGGGAATCTGATGACCTTTGTAAAAGCAGGAGATAACGCAAGGATTCAGGCAGCATCCGGAGATCAGGAGCTGTACCGGAGCGTCGGAACCATTGCGGGTTGTATTATTCTGGTTTTGATTTCCTATGTATTATCTGTATTCGTGGTACATTCCATTGACCGTGAGAGTTCCGTCATCGGTGCATTATACGCATTGGGGGTAAAGAAGCGGGACCTGATGAACCATTATGTAATGCTGCCGACCGTCATTGCTGCGGTTTCCGGTGTGATCGGTACCCTGGTCGGGTACAGTAAAGTCGGCGTAAGGGTACAGATGCAGGATTGTTATAATTACTATTCTTTGCCGGATCTGAATGTAATAATAATGCCATATCTGTTGATTTACGGAGTGATAGCACCACCGTTGATCTGTTGGATCGTAACCAGTCTGGTTATCAATAAACGACTGTCAAAGCCGGTGCTGACTCTGATCAAGAACGAGCAGAAGGTAAGTAAGGGAAATGATTTTAAGTTAAAGCATATGAAGTTCATGCGGTTATTCAAACTGCGTCAGATCATCCGGGAGAGAAGAACGGCATTTACGGTTGTGTTTGGAATGTTTGTCAGTCTGTTGATCGCAATCATGGCAATGGAAATATTTGTGTACTGCGATACTGTGCGCGTACAGTATCCGCAGGATACAAAATACGAGTATATGTATACCTATAAATATCCGTCAGAGGAGGTGCCGGAAGGGGGGTATAAGGCATATGCGAAGACAATGAAAAAGTCCATTTACGGTTATACCTTTGATGTGACAGTCCTTGGAATTACAGAAGATAATCCGTTCTTTGATGTGAATCTGAAGGATACCTCCAGTCAGGTGGTGATCAGTTCAGCCATTGCCTACAAATATGGTCTGAAGGTTGGAGATGTGATTACCTTAAAGGATGAAGAAGCAGATAAGTTATATGCATTTGAGATATATGACATTACGCAGTATTCCCCGTCCTTCATGGTATTTATGCCATATGATAAGGCATTGGAGCTTTTCGGAGAGCCGGATGATTATTATAATGTGGTGTTCTCTGATCACGACCTTGGAATCGAATCCGGACGGTTATATTCCACAATAACAAAAGCGGATGTGGAGAAAGCAGCCGGTATCTTTGTAAACCAGATGCAGGGAATGATCATTACATTGGGGACGGTGTCTGTTATCATATTTGCGATTGTACTGTATCTGATGATGAAGGTGATGATCGATCGTTCCGCATTCAGTATTTCACTGATTAAGATATTCGGATATCGGGATAAGGAGCTGAAGAAGATGTACCTAGACGGTAACTTCTATGTGATTGCCGTTGGAGCATTGCTCTCGGTTCCTCTCGGAAAAATAATCATGGATGCCATTTATGGACCGGCATTTACACCAAATGTAGCCTGCGGTGTTGATAAATCCTTCTCTGTATGGATTTATCTGGGAATATTCGCATTGGTGTTTATCCTGTACTTCATCATCAATCATCTGCTTGTCCGAAGAATCCGGAAAATGATTCCTGCGGAGGTACTGAAGAACCGGGAGTAATGGCTCCCGGCGAAATCAACCGGCAATCCGGAAAATATTAACCAGAAATACCATTGCCAATCCATAGTAGGTGACAACTGCAACTAGGTCATTGACCGTTGTAATGAGTGGTCCGGAAGCAACCGCCGGATCAATATGGATCTTGTGGAAGAACATCGGGATCACGGTTCCGATCATGCTGGAGATCACCATTGCAACGATCAGTGATACACCGACACAGCCGGAGATCAGGAAAGCCGGCATCCATGCATAGCCCTTAAACAGGTGGATATAAATGCCAAGGAATACTAAAGCCATGATGCCAAGGCTTGCACCGTTTAAGAATCCAATTTTCACTTCCTTCCAGAGCAGTGCCAGCTTCTTACGGGCAGTCAGGGACTCGTCCATGAGAACCCGGATGGTAACAGCCAGTGACTGGGTTCCGACGTTTCCTGCCATATCGAGGACCAGAGACTGGAAGCAGATCACGATCGGAAGAACGGCAACTACAGATTCAAAGATGCCGACCACAGAAGAAACTGCCATTCCAAGGAATAACAGAATGATCAGCCATGGCAGACGTTTCTTCATACTGGTCAGCGTGGACTCCTTCAGGTCATCCTCAGAAGTCAGACCTGCCAGCTTTGCATAGTCATCACCCATAGCATCATCGACCAGCTCTACAATGTCGGTCGCAGTCAGAATACCGGCAATCCGGCCGTCTTCGGTCAGGACCGGCAGGGAATCTTCTTCATAATCTGCAATCTTTTCGATACAGACATCGATCTTCTCATGTTCCAATACATATGGATAAGAACTACTGATGATATCCCGGAGATTATCATTCTCGCGGGCAATGATCAGATCCTTTAAGTCGATCGCACCGGAGAATTTCCCGTCCTGATCCATGACATAGATCGTGGAAATATTATCATGTTCACCGGCCTGTTTTACCAGCGCACTCATGGCTGCACGGATGGTAAGCGTATCCGGAATACAGACAAAGTTGTTCGTCATACAGCTTCCGATTTCATCCTCATCGTAAGAAAGCAGCTTCCGAACATCCTTCTGGGCATCTTCATCCAGTAGCTTGACAATCTCCTGTTTCTTTTCATCCGGAAGATAATCCAGAACGTCCAGAGCATCATCCGCATCCATGTAGGAAACGACCTTGGCAGCACGCTCTACCGGCAGTTCCTCCAGATAGATCTCGACATCATCCAGGTAGGAGAAGACTTCTGCCACCCGCTGGACACCAAGAACCCGGTAAAGGTGCTTGCGCTCGTTCTCTGTAAGCCGGGTGATCGCCTCTGCAATATCACGCTCATGATAATCGGACAGTCTTTTCAACAGACTGGTATCGTTTTTGGTAGTGTGGATGATTTTGATCAGTTCATTTGTATAATCGGTTCTGGTTGTGACTTCTTTTTTCATTTCTGCCTCCTTATCTCCGGAACGTTCCGGTGTGATGCCGGAGCATAACAAGACAGAATGTGGCTAGTTCTGTTTTATGAATAGCCGCATCCTTCTATTATATGCTGGTACATCACATAACTGACTTCGACCTATACAATCGCAACTATCCATAAAACTCACCTCCTGATATTAGAAATTAAGATAAGGTTCTTTTTTAACCGAAGTGATTATAGCAAAAAACAGCTGATTTCACAACCAGAAAAGTGTAAAAAAAATGTAAAATTGAATTCTGATTTATCGTGAGTTGTGTGGAACCGTAGAATAATTACTCCGCAATACTCTTCTTCGTAGGCAGTCATTGTGGTGCCATCGGTAGAAGCCCACATGGAAGGACTTCCGACATAATAATTCTGAAAGGTATTTTTTCCAATCGTATCGCTGTGAAATAGAGCATAATATGACCAGTACCCGCCGAGAGAATGTCCGGTAAGTGCCATGTTTTCTGAGTCCACAGAGTAGATTTCTTCCAGGTATGGGACCAGATTATCGACGATAAAATGGAGATAAGCATCTGGTGCGTCTACCAAGTCGCGTTCCCGGATCGTTTGATAATCGTAGTCATTGGGATAGCCAATGCTGACCATTATGATATCTGTCTTCTTGAGTTTCAGTAGTTGTGGATAAAACTGCGGAAACTCAAGGATTTATAGGTTGCGGGCAGAGGTAGTCTGGGTTATACTTAATGCATGTACTTAAAGAATAACAGCGGAGGAATGAAAAATGGATATGAATATCGTATGTTTAGACTTAGAAGGTGTATTGGTTCCGGAGATCTGGATCGCATTTGCAGAGGCAAGCGGAATCCCAGAGTTAAAGAGAACGACCAGAGATGAACCGGATTATGAGAAGCTGATGAACTGGAGAATCGGAATCTTAAAAGAGCACGGTTTGGGATTGAAGGAGATTCAGGAGACAATTGCGAAGATCGATCCGATTCCGGGGGCAAAAGAGTTTTTGGATGAATTAAGAAGCATTACCCAGGTGATCATTATCAGTGATACTTTTACCCAGTTTGCAGGTCCTTTGATGAAGAAGCTTGGCTGGCCGACCATCTTCTGTAATTCTCTGGAGGTGGCACCGGACGGAGAGATTACAGGATTTAAGATGCGGATCGAGAACTCTAAGCTGACAACCGTAAAGGCATTGCAGTCAATCGGATATCAGACGATCGCCAGCGGTGACAGCCACAACGATCTGGGTATGATTCAGGCAAGTAAGGCAGGCTTCCTGTTCAAGAGTACCGAGCAGATCAAGAA
>CABQJA010000062.1 GCA_902464345.1 uncultured Clostridium sp. | reverse complement strand
AGTCTATACTGATTATACATATTTACAGGAGGGATTTCTATGAAAAAAAATATGTTGTTCGTCATGAATCCGACGGCCGGCAAGACACATATTAAGGGAGAACTGTTTGAAGTTATCAATGCTTTTTCAGATGCCGACTACCGGGTAACCGTATATCCGACCAGGCAGCCGTTTGACGGCCGGAATATCGTTATATCCGAGGGCGCTGATTATGACCTGATCGTATGTGCCGGAGGTGACGGCACCTTAGATGATGTTGTCAGCGGATTTATGCTCAGCAAATGTGATATTCCATTGGGATACATTCCTGCAGGTTCTACCAATGATTTTGCTCGAAGTCTGGGGATTCCGTTAGATCCTATGGCTGCTGTTACCAATATTATCAGCGGGCATCCGTTTCCGATCGATATCGGCTGCTTTAACGGATCTGATTACTTCGTTTATATTGCTGCTTTTGGTGCTTTTACCGAGGTATCCTACTCCACCAACCAGCAGGTTAAAAACGTATTCGGTCATGCAGCCTATATCATGAACAGTATCCGCAGTCTGAATAATGTCACTACCTATCAGGCAACTGTACGCTATGATGATCTGGAAATAACCGATACCTTTATATATGCCATGATCACCAACTCTCTTTCTGTCGGCGGCATGCGGAATGTTGTTGTTTCCGATGGCATCGAATTCGATGATGGTATGTTTGAGTGTCTGCTGATCAAGGCTCCGACCAAGCCAATCGAGCTGCAGGCGATCATCAATTCCCTGCTCATCAGTGAGGTAAATGAAAAGTACATGTACTGCTTCAAGGCATCTAAGGTCGAGATCACCTCTGACGAAGAGATTCCATGGGTACGGGATGGCGAGTTTGGCGGTAATCATAATAAGGTTGTCATTGAAAATAAACAGAAGGCATTAAAGATCATCCGTTAATCTATCGGACAGGAGAAAGGGCCGGCATCTGAATTTCCAGATGCCGGCTCTTTCCGTCTTTCCGTGCTGTTTTTGTTTCACTACTTCGATTGCACTACTTCTGCTTCTTATGCTCCATATACAGATCGTATCCCTTTTTCCGCAGCTTGCAGGATGGACAGTTCCCGCAGCCATCTCCGATAATTCCATTATAGCAGGTCAGGGTCTTATCATGGATCACATCCAGTACACCAAGCTCATCTGCCAGTGCCCAGGTCTCTTCCTTGTCGATCCACATAAGCGGTGTCTGAATATCAAACTCATAATCCATGGCAAGATTCAGGGTCGTATTTAAGGATTTGATAAAGATATCCCGGCAATCCGGATATCCGCTGAAATCACTCTGGGATACACCGGTAATCAGGTCTGTGATGCCTCTCTGCTTGGCAAAGATTGCAGCATAGGTCAGGAATACCATGTTTCTTCCGTCTACAAAGCTGTTCGGTGTTCCGCTTTCCGGTGCATCTGTATCTACCTTGATGTCTGAACGTGTCAGAGAGTTCGGCGCCAGCTGGTTCAACAGACTCATATCAAAAATATGATGCTCGACTCCGTATTCCTGTGCAATTGCCTTTGCACACTCCAGCTCCTTCTTATGCTTCTGACCGTAATCAAATGAAATCGCAATAACTTCCTCATATCTTGCCTTTGCCCAGAACAGACAGGTTGTACTGTCCTGTCCGCCACTGAAAATCACAACTGCCTGCTTCTTGTTTTTTAAGTTTTGCATGTTCTTATCCTCCTTTATCGTTTACGCTCCCTGATTTAACATACAGAAAAACCGGTTCTGGAGCTCTGTTTCCTTCTCAAATCTTCCGCGGAATGTCGTTGTTACAGTCTTTGCCGAAGGCTTCTTGATCCCTCTGGCGGTCATGCAGCTGTGATTTGCCGAAATCAGAACCGCCACATCCTCGGAATCGGTTGCCAGCTGAATGATCTCTGCAATGTCCGTTCCGATCCGTTCCTGAAGCTGTAACCGCTTGGCTGCCATATCTGCAATTCTTGCGATCTTACTGAGTCCGATCACCCGCTCCTTCGGCAGATATGCAACACTGACCTTCATATCATACATCAGTGCCATATGATGCTCGCAGTAGCTGAATACCTCGATATCCTTTACCACTACCATATCCTCATGCTCGGTCGGCACGCGGAATGTCTTGCCATACATGTCTGCCAGTTCCTGATTGGTATAATTCATCCCGGCAAATACTTCCTCATACATTCTGGCAACCCGCTGCGGTGTTTCCACCAGACCCTCGCGATCCGGATCCTCCCCCAGTGCTGTCAATATGCCTCGAATGTGTTCCTCGATTGCCTTTGTATCAATTGCCATTTCTATTCCTCCTATACACCACGCTGCTCCGGATCCCAGATAAACTTATGCATCTGAAGCTGCATATGAACACCGTTTAAACGATGCACTATCATGTCATCTACAATCTCTGCCGGCTGAATCCGTCCGAATACCGGACTGTAATAGATTCCGCACCGTCCCTGAAGCTGATACTTCTCTATGATTTCTCTTGCCCGGGTCAGATCTGCGGCATCCGATATTACGAATTTAACCGTATCTTCTTTTGTCAGATACTGATAATTCTCCGTCTTCATTCCGGCTTCCATACCGCTGCCCGGCAGCTTGTAATCCAGTGTAAACACCGGTCGATGTGCAAGTGCCATATACGGCTCAATGTCCACACTGCCATTGGTTTCAATCTCGATCCGGATATCCGGCAGCGTTCCTACTGTTTCCAGCAGCTGGTACATGCCCGGCTGGAGTAACGGTTCTCCACCGGTCAGTGTCACGTTCCGTACCTGTGCGGTCTCAATCCGTTCCCGGATTTCTTCTGCTGTCATTTCCTGATAGACGACATCCGGCTGATTCGCCCACCGGGTATCACAGTAATTGCAGTTTAAGTTACAGCCGGCAAATCGTACGAACAATGCCAGTTCTCCTGCATGCTGTCCTTCTCCGTTGATGCTGATAAACGTTTCTACTACCTTATAAATCATACCTGCAACTCCTAATCTCTGCTATACGTTGCGCAGTTATTCGGAGTCTCATATACAACAACCGACTGAAGCGGATACCCTTTTGCATCCAGCTGATCATAAAACCATCTGGCGAAATTCTCTGCCGTCGGCCGGAACGGAACCTCCACGATCCGGAAGCCATCCCGCTTCAGACACTGCATCGTATCTGCTGCCAGCGTGCCCTGCTCTATGATAAATACATGATCCAATGCATCTCCCAGTTCCTTGAGCGCTGCCTTCAGGCTGGAAAAATCCATCAGCATTCCTCTTGTCTGCATCTGCTCCTGCTCTAACTGCTCACCTCTGGCAATCACCTTAACGGTCCAGCGGTGTCCGTGAATGTTACCACATTTCCCCTGATAACCGGCCAGGAAATGAGCACTGTCAAAGCTCACCTGTGATTCAATCGTATACATATCTTTCTATTTCTCCTTTTCTTCCTTCGTCCTCTGTCACCGCATGTCCCTCGTCGCCGTAGCCGCGAAAAAGCACGCTTCGCAGACTTTCTCTGCTGATCAGCACTCGTCAAATGCCGCAAAAATAAAGGCACATGAGCAGAACCCATGTGCCTTGAATCTCAAGGTATGCGGTCCTGGTTTTATTTATAGACAGGAAGGTACGAATGAACTGTCTGTTATTTATTTCTGAATATTTTCGGAAAACAGCTGTTATTTCAGATTCAGGATCTTCTTAACGGTTGCTTCCATCTCGGTCTTGTCACATACGGTATCATGAAGTACCGGAGCTGTCCGGATATCCTCAATTGCCTGCGGAACCTTTACACCTGAAAGCTTGTTTAACTCATCTACCAGCTCGAAATCGCTCTTGGCATCATAGGAATGATCAATGGCATTCATAACGCTTCTGGTAAACTTATATGGACTTGCGGTCGATGCGATCACAGTCGGAGTCGTATCACCGGTCTCTGCACGATACTTGTCATATACCGTAGCTGCTACCGCTGTATGCGTATCAATAATATACTGATCCTCTTCATAGATCTTCTTGATCGTAGCTGCCGTCTCTTCCTCGGTTGCATAACCGCCGTAGAACTCTGAAAGCTTTGCCTTCATGTCCGGTGTGATCGTATAAGCACCATCGGTTGATAATTCCTTCATAAGCTCTGCATCCTTTGCGGCATCATTGCCTGCAATCTTATAGATCAGACGCTCCAGATTGCTGGAGATCAGAATATCCATAGATGGAGAGGTTGTCAGGATAAACTCACGGTTCTTGTTATACTCTCCGGTCTGGAAGAAGTCAAACAATACCTTATTCTCATTCGATGCACAGATGAACTTCGCAATCGGAAGTCCCATCTCCTTTGCATAATATGCTGCCAGAATATTACCGAAGTTACCGGTCGGTACAACAACATTGATCTTCTCGCCTGCCTTGATCGTACCATCTGCCACCAGTCTGGAATATGCATATACATAATATACCATCTGTGGTACCAGACGTCCGATATTGATGGAGTTTGCAGATGAGAACTGCATGTTTGCAGCATCCATTTCCTCTGCCAGAGCCTTATCGTTAAACATATTCTTAACACCGGTCTGTGCATCATCGAAGTTACCGATAATTCCGACAACCGCTGTATTGGCACCCTTCTGGGTTACCATCTGCTTCTCCTGGATCGGGCTGACACCGTTCTTCGGATAGAATACGATGATCTTTGTGCCCGGTACATCTGCAAAGCCTGCCAGTGCTGCCTTACCGGTATCACCGGAGGTAGCTGTCAGGATTACGATATCATTCTTTACCTGATTCTTCTTTGCTGAGGTTGTCAGCAGATACGGAAGAATCGACAGTGCCATATCTTTAAATGCAATGGTGGATCCATGGAACAGTTCCAGATAATTTGCACCATGTGCCTTCCGCAGCGGTGCAATCTCAGTTGTATCAAACTTGGAATCATAGGCACTGTTAATACAATGCTTTAACTCTTCCTCTGTAAAGTCGGTCAGCATACGGCTCATTACCTCATATGCAACCTCCTGATAAGACATCTTTGACAGTGCTTCCAGCGATACATCCAGTGCCGGAATCGTATTCGGTACAAATAATCCTCCGTTTTCTGCCAGTCCTTTTAAAATTGCCTGAGATGCGGTTGCAGTCTCTGCTGCATTTCTGGTACTTGAATAGATCACTTCCATTTTATCACCATTTCCTTTCGTTTTTTCCAATGCCTTATTATACTTGTTCTCTGTAATGGTTGCAACTTCTTTTTTTACCTGTACGGCAGTTTCCACTACATCATCCTTCACCTTCACAACTGCGGATTTCATTTCCTGTGTCACAGCCTGTGCACCGTGGATCCGCATCGTCTGCCATAAGGTCGTGATCACATCAATGCCACCGCTTAGGAACATCGATGCTCCGATCACACGCAGCTGGCTGCTGGTCTTCTGGAACGGATAATATAAGATCACGGCTCCCAGTGCCATACTTGCCAGTGAGATCAGAAATACCGGTGCCCAGAACACCTGCTTTAGTCTCCGCATGTCCAGTGCATTCTGAAAGGTGATCACACCACTCACAATGACCAGGATACCCATTACTGCCGGAATCCACGGTGTCAGCAGCTTCGCATAGATCATCAGATAAATTCCCGCAATGGTTGCCAGAATACCGGCGGCCAGATCATAGCTTTCCTGATCCGGCTGTGCTTCCCGTCCGATGTAATACATCACCAGAATAATTCCGGATACGATCAACAGCACCGAAAAGATATAACTCACTGCCAGCATCGGTGCATCGGATACGATCAGCAGAATAATGCCGATCAAAACATATATCATGGAGAACAGAAAAATACTGCCTCGCATTCCCCGAAAAATCTTCATTGTCTCCTCCTCATTGAGTTTTCCCCGCATATGGCTTCAGCGGTATGCCCTGCCTATATGTGCCTTTCTATTCATCCGGCGACTTCCTAGTGAGACAATATCTCTGCACCGTTTTCGGTTACCAGAATCGTGTATTCCCACTGTGCGGATGGCTTTCCGTCCTCTGTCCGGACTGTCCAGCCGTCATCTTCGTCTTCCCATACATCCGGCTTTCCCATATTTACCATTGGCTCGATCGTAAAGATCATACCCGGAACCATCAGGTAGTCTCCGCCCGGAGTTCCGATATGGCTTACCCATGGATCCTCATGGAACTCAATACCGACTCCATGACCACCGATCTCACGAACCACACTGTATCCATTCTCCATAGCATGATGATTGACTGCTACACCCATATCGCCCAGGAATGCCCATGGCTTTACCATCTGGAATCCAATATCCAGACATTCCTTGGTTACCTCAACCAGCTTCCGCTTCTCCGGACTGACATCGCCGATGCAGTACATTCTGGATGCATCACCGAAATATCCGTTATAAATCGTTGTACAGTCTACATTAATGATCTCTCCTGATTTCAGGATCCGGTTGTCATCCGGGATTCCGTGGCATACCACATCATCGATCGAGGTACATACACTCTTCGGATATCCCTTATAATTCAGGCAAGCCGGGATTCCGCCAATCTTTAATGTATAATCATAGATCAGCCGGTCCAGCTCTCCGGTCGAGATTCCTTCCTTTACATATGGCTCAATATAATCCAGAACCATCGTGTTTGCCTCTCCTGCTTTGCGGATACCTTCAATCTGCTCCGGTGTCTTGATCATTTTGTGGGTTGGTATCTTTGCACCCTTCAGATGATATGCATTCATCTTTTCATCCAGCTGCATATGACACACTTTATATTTCTTTCCACTTCCACACCAGCAAGGATCATTTCTTCCAATTTTCATTTCTGCCACTTCTTTCTTATTCACTTATTCTCTGCATATAAATGCAGGTTATTTCTCATCATTATCTGTTTTGCCCTGTGCCTGACTTTTCCGGATTGCCTGCATCCGGAGCGAACCGTTGAAATGGACTCTTCCCGGTTCATCTTCATCACTGGCCACATAACCGTCACCACTGCTGATCTTAAAGCTGCTGAACCTGCTCGGTGATCCATCTGTACGGCCAAAGCTTCCATATCCGCCGGAACGTTCCGTAGAACCGGAGGATCCATAAGAACCGGAACTCTCGCCTCCGATGGAGAATCCGTAAGAGCTTCCTTTCTTGGCTTCCCGCTTCTTCTTTCGTTCTTCCTTTTCCTTCTCTTTGGCAACAATCTGCTTGGCATTTTCTGCCTGCTCCTTTAAAATCTGCGCTACCAGGTCATCTTCCATTCCTTCTGCCGTAGATACGGCATCGGAAAGTGCTGCTTCCATCGGATCTACACCCAGAATCTCATCATCCTGATCCACATCTGCCAGCAATGGGCTTTCGCATTTCTTGCACTGCTCGGCATCATATGCATTCAGGGTGCCGCAAGCCAGACACTTCTTGATTATCTTACCCATTTCAAACCTCCCCTTTTCCTCTGTTGCATTTAACATGCCCCCGGAAACTTTAATGTACGTTTTAGTTCAAAGCTCTCCATATCATTCGGGACAAACAGATTTCCATGATAAAACTGTCTGCCCTCTTCGCTGTATAATTCCTTTCGTTCTGCGAGATGCGTCTCCTCCGTGTGATACAGGATCAGATTCGGAACTGACAGGCTCTCCGCTGTCATACAGGCCTCCCGCACAGTGCTGTGATGCTTCTCATACGGATGAAATCTGTCCGCTTCTCCATACAGACAGAATGCTTCATGCATCAGCCAGTCACTGTCTCTTACAAAGACTTCATTTGACGGATTATACGGCTCATCCCCAAGACATGCCAGCTTCAGTCCGTCCTTCGTCACCAGTGTAAATCCAAACTGCTTTGCTTTCGTTGATTCAATATCAAAAAATGTCACATCACTGTCCAGAATCTTCATCTGCTCACCCGTATCGATGGCCACAAACAGGATTTCCTTCCCGATATGCCTGCATACCTTTTCCTGGATCGTCATCTCCGCCATAACACAAATCTTCTCGATCAGCTCAATATGGCAGTAAATGCTTAACGTTCCTTCATACGTTCCCTGATTTATCTTCGTACCGATCATGCG
This sequence comes from uncultured Clostridium sp., assembly GCA_902464345.1. GTDB lineage: Bacteria > Bacillota > Clostridia > Lachnospirales > Lachnospiraceae > CAG-632. The sequence goes on along the minus strand of CABQJA010000062.1, from coordinate 2,792 downwards.
GATCAGCCACAGAACGCCAAGGATATGATCCAGATGCTCATGCGTAACGAATATATCATGAATCTGATTCAGTGAAATATGACAGTCCTTCAGAACCTTCAGTATTCGATTTCCACCACCGGTATCCACCAGAAAACAGGAATTCTCCTCATTGGTCAGTGCGAAGCATGTATTAAAACATTCCGTTACGGTTGCATTGCCGGTTCCCAACATTGTCAGTTTCATCTTCTGCTCACTACCTTATCACTTACTTTAATATATCCGCTGCCTCTTCCGGAGTAATCTCCTGCACGGCTCCTTCCGCCTGCACCGATTCCCTGTTCTTCATGATTTCTGCGATCATTCCGCTCTGGAACGCCAGATTGGTGGTCTGTGGATTCAGAACCACACCGGCCGCCTTATCTCCTGCCCGCAGCACGAGATCCGCAACATCATCAAAGGTCATGACCATACCGTTCTGATTCGGGATATCCTGCCACTTCTTCAGAGATCCGATATCGGTGAATATCATAAAATACATCTGTCCGGCCTGTGTTCTCAGCATATTGAAATTCACGACCGTGTTTGTGGTATCCCGCTGGGTCTCCTGCTCAGTGCCCGGCTTCATCTGGATCAGACATGGCACCAGGAACCTGGCCTCTACCATCGCTTCTACCATCTTCTCTCTGGTCTCGGCATTATCATTCTCCCTCATTCGGCTGATCGCAAGCATCAGCACCGGGTTAATTATCATTTCTTCATCCATTCGCATCATAATTGCACTGTCTCCTTTAGAAATCAAATATATATTTTTCGAATCCGTTAATGATTCTTGTCTCATGGTACACACTTTCCCGCTTATGGGATCTGGAATATGTCATGTGCACATGTCCGTGGATAAAGCATTTCGGCTTATATGTGTCCAGAATCTGAACAAATGCCTCAAAGCCTTCATGCGGTCCGTCTTCTCCGTCATTGATATGATAAGCAGGAGAATGCGTCAGTAAAATATCGATTCCCTTGCTCTTCTTCAGCTTCCACCACAGGCGCCGGACTCTGCCGTTCATCTCCGTCTGCGTGTACTGGTTCTTGCCCTGCTTATAACGAATGGAGCCACCCAGTCCGAGGATTCTTACTCCCTGATAGGTGTAGATCGTATCCTCTATGCAGATACATCCATCCGGCGGATTGGTCTCGTATATGTCATCATGATTTCCCCTGACATACAGAATCGGTACTTTGGCAAAGGTCGCTAAAAAGGATAAATACTCCGGCTTCAAATCGCCGCAGGAGAGTATCAGGTCTATGCCATCTAATTTACTTTTATCGAAATAATCCCAGTAGTATTTTGACTCTATGTCTGCCAGTACCAAAATCCGCATCTTACTCTTCCTTCTTACTCGTAGCAACACCCTGCATCATAACCACCGGCTGAGCCTGCTCATTGAGTTCATCTACGGTTGGGATACTGCCGATCACATTATCTACCAACCAGTCCATAGTTACTATTTCTTCCGGACTCATCCGTTCGCCGGCCTTGCTCTTTACGGTCCCGTCCTGTGCTATGATCTCACCGTCAAACGGGGTCAGCTCACCCTTGCAGATCAGCTGCTTTAACAATCCGACCAGCTGTCTGGTCGATGCCGGAAGATTCTGCGAACAGATAATATCAATCACACCGGCGGACATTCCCCACCAGTAATTCAACGCCTTGGTTCCTTCCTTTACATCCTCCTTTTTCCAGGAGCCGCTCATGATGCTCTGTAAAAGCTTCTCATAAAATACGCCCCAGTTCCACACCGGCATGACCAGATTCGTGATCACATCATTGTCAATATGATACAGTCCGAACTGGCGGGATGCATTCTGCGGTGTGATCATATCCTGATTCGATACATAGGATACCTGCTGTTCCCAGAAGGTCTTATATATATCGTGATCCTTCATCGTAGACCACTCCAGATATACCTTTGCACGCGGATTTACGAACTTCGCACCCAGTGCAAATGCATTAATATTCGCTGTAATTCCATAGATCGGATAATCTGCCACATAGCCGATCCGGTTATTCTCTGTCAGAGAACCGGCGATCACTCCGGTCAGGAACTTTCCTTCATACATCCGGGCATAATAGGTACGGATATACTGATGTGTCGTATTTAAGGAACAGTTCAGAATCTTCGCCTCCGGATGCTTCACGGCCGCTACCAGACTCGGCTGGATCAGCTGTGAGGTCGTCGTGAAAATAATATCACTACCGAAATCGATCAGATCCTCCAGCACCGTCGCTGCATTCTCATCCGGTGCCACATTCTCGATCGCCTCGGTCTCGATCTGATTCGAGAACCGGTCCTGTATATACTTTCTGCCTAATTCATGACTGTAGTTCCAGTCGGAATTACTTGGTGATTTATCATAAACAAACGATACCTTCAGCTTCTTTGCATTTGCCGGAAGCAGGTAGCTTAACACATTCTTCTTTCCGAGATCGACCGGATCCATACGAAGATCCACGACCTCATCATTGCACAGAATCAGGAATTCCTTCCAGATCTTATCAATCTTATCTCCGAGCTCTACTGCAGTCATCTCTCTGGTTTCTTCATAACCGTAAATGGTTAAGAATGTCAGAAACGCATCGCCGGTCGTAATCGGCAGCTTTCTTCCGCCCTTTTGTGCATATGTGGTTGAAAATGCCAGATATGCAGATGCAAAATCCCGCTTCTCATCATCGGTCCACATATGCTCCGGATCAAAGCCCAGCACCTCCAGCAGCTTCGGAAAGTTTCCCTCTCTGGAAAACCAGATATTAT
>CABQJA010000061.1 GCA_902464345.1 uncultured Clostridium sp. | reverse complement strand
GAATGTAGGTATTCTGGTATTTCTGGTAATGCTCGGAATCTTAGTATCTCTGTTAAACAAAGCAGGCGGCTCGGCGGCATTTGGCAAATGGGCCTCCAAACATATCAAGACCAGAATCGGTGCACAGATTTCGGTTATGATTCTTGGTATTCTGATTTTCGTAGACGATTATTTTAACTGTCTGACCGTCGGCAGTGTATTACGACCGGTCACGGACCGTCATAAGGTATCACGGGCAAAGCTGTCTTATATTATTGATGCGACAGCTGCTCCGGTCTGTATTATTGCACCGATCAGCTCTTGGGCGGCAGCGGTAACATCTTCCGTGCCGGAGGATGCCGGGATTAACGGATTCGCAGTCTTTATTCAGACAATTCCATATAATTATTATGCAATATTAACACTTGTCATGGTGCTTGCAGTAACCCTGCTGCGGGTAGATTTCGGGCCGATGAAGAAGCATGAGATGAATGCGATCGCGGGAGATTTGTTTACGACACCGGGACGGCCGTATGAAGACAATGAGGAAGAGGTTGTAAAGGAGAATGCACATGTGCTGGATCTGATCCTTCCGGTAGCGGTACTGATCATCAGTTGTATTACAGCAATGGTTTATACCGGTGGATTTTTCAGCGGTACCTCCTTTGTAGAGGCATTCGCATCGTCAGATGCATCCGTGGGTCTGGTGCTTGGCGGAGCTGTGACACTGGTGTTTACATTTATTTATTTCATGTTGCGGGATGTATTATCGTTCCAGGAGTTTACGGAGTGTATTCCGGAAGGATTTAAGTCCATGATCGCTCCGATCCTGATCCTGACAATGGCATGGACTTTATCCGGTATGACCAATCTGCTCGGTGCAAAGATCTTTGTGGCAGATGTAGTGGAAAATTCAGCAACGGCTATGCAGGGCTTCCTGCCAATGATCATTTTCCTTGTTGCGGCATTTCTGGCGTTCGCAACCGGAACATCCTGGGGAACCTTCAGCATTCTGATCCCGATTGTTCTGGGTGTATTCCCATCCGGACAGATGATGGTAATTTCCATTGCGTCCTGTCTGGCAGGAGCAGTCTGCGGAGATCATTGTTCTCCGATTTCAGATACCACGATTATGGCATCTGCAGGCGGACATTGTGAGCATGTGAATCATGTAGCAACACAGCTTCCGTATGCATTGACAGTAGCGGCAGTCTGTCTGGTAGGATATCTTCTGATCGGAATCCTGCAGGCAGTCGGACTTGGTGCAATTTCATGGATTGCATTACCGGTAAGTATCGTGCTGCTGCTTGCAGTATTATTTGTGATTCGGGCGAAGACCGGACGGGAAGAAATTTAAGGAGGAGAAATCAATGCCAGTATTTGATTTTAACGGAACACCGGAAGAAAAGACGGATGTTGTCTGCACATATACTACATTTTACAGTACCGCAAAGGAGAAGACCCCGGAGGAGCCGATCCTGGTATTGGATAACCGGGAGAGACAGTGGCCGCATCATAGTATGGGACTGTTTACAAACCAGAGTCAGCAGACTGCCTTTGAGTTTAAGGATGAAGGTACTACCAGTACAGCGGATATCTTAAAGGTAGATGCCCGGTTTGTCAGCCTGATCAAGTGGCTGGGTGAGAATCATATCAGCATCCGATTATCCGGTCAGAATCGTGAGGACGGCTATGCAGTGTACCGAATCCGTGAGACTGCATTTGGCGGCGGGACCAAGCTGTCAGCACAGGATGGATTCCTGCAGTTTATGATCGAACGTCTGCTGGCCAGCAGTGCGGCAGAGGAAGTGGAAGAGGATGATGATGCAGAGGAAGAGGGAGACGAGATGAAGCTGACCAGTCTCCAGAGTATCTCTGATTTCATGACCTGTGCAGGAAGAACCATGCCGGATAATATCCGTCTGTGGGCGAGAAGAAACCTGGCAGTGGCACGCTCCCATGAGGTATCCCCGGAGGAGCGGAGACATGCACAGCGGGCACTTTCTATTATGATGAATGTGCAGTGGAAGAGTAATTATTTTGAAGCGATTGATCCGGTGGAGGCACGCCGGATTCTGGATGAAGAATTATACGGAATGGAAAGGGTAAAGCAGAGGATCATGGAGACGATCATCCAGATCAACCGGACACATACACTTCCGGCGTATGGATTGTTACTGGTCGGACCTGCCGGAACCGGTAAGTCCCAGATCGCTTATGCGGTAGCCAGGATCCTGAAGCTGCCATGGACAACCCTGGATATGAGTTCCATCAACGATCCGGAACAGCTGACGGGAAGCTCCAGAATCTATGCGAATGCAAAGCCGGGTATTATTATGGAGGCATTTTCGATTGCCGGAGAGTCCAATCTGGTATTTATTATCAATGAGCTGGATAAGGCAGCATCCGGAAAGGGCAATGGAAATCCGGCGGATGTATTGCTGACCCTGCTGGATAATCTGGGCTTTACGGATAATTATATGGAGTGTATGGTGCCGACGGTCGGTGTTTATCCGATTGCAACAGCGAATAATAAGGAGCAGATCAGCGCACCGCTGATGTCCAGATTTGCGGTGATCGATATTCCGGACTATACCTTTGAAGAGAAGAAGCTGATTTTCTCCAACTTTGTAATGCCGAAGGTACTGAAGCGGATCGGCTTACAGGAAAGTGAATGCATCATTACAGAAGAAGGACTGAATGCAGTGGTAGATCAGTTTAAGAATACATCCGGTATCCGGAATCTGGAGCAGGCAGCAGAACATCTGGCAGCGAATGCGCTGTATCAGATCGAGGTAGATCATGTACCGCAGGTGACATTTGGAGCCGAACAGGTGCAGAAATTATTTGAATAAATTCAGATCTGATGTGCCGGGATAAATAGAATGGGATGGCAGACTGGAAGTGACTTGAAGCGGAAAGACGACAGAGGATTTATGACATGAAGAACAGACAGATAAGAAATTCATTACTGCTGGTATTGACGGCGCTGATATGGGGAAGTGCATTCGTAGCACAGAGAAAAGGCGGAGATGTGGTCGGACCGTTTACCTTTAACGGGATCCGGTCATTCATCGGAAGTGCGGTTCTGGTTCCCGTAATTCTGGTGCTGAACAGAGTGAAGCCATCGGAGAAGACTCCGAAAACGCCGGCAGAGAAAACGGTCCTATGGGTTGGAGGAATCTGTTGTGGTGCGATATTGTTTCTGGCAAGTTCAGCACAGCAGCTGGGGATGTATATGGGAACCTCTGCCGGTAAGGCGGGGTTTCTGACTGCCTGTTATATCCTGCTGGTGCCAATCTTAAGTCTGTTTCTGAAGAAGAAATGCGGCTGGAATATCTGGGTCGGCATGGGAATCACAATGATTGGATTATATCTTCTGTGTATGACGGATTCTCTGCGGTTTCAGGCGAGTGATCTGATGGTTTTGTTATGTGCGTTGTTATTTGCTATCCACATTCTGGTGATCGATTATTTTTCACCGCTGGTGGATGGTGTCCGGCTATCGTGCATTCAGTTCCTGGTGTGTGGAATCTTAAGCCTGATTCCGATGTTTTTCGTGGAAATGCAGCATTCCCTGTCCGGGATCGTGGTCTGGGCACAGAATCTTCAGAGTCTGGATGCATGGATTCCGATCCTGTATGCCGGAATATTATCCTGCGGAGTCGGATATACCCTACAGATTATAGGACAGAACGGACTGAATCCGACACTGGCATCCATGCTGATGAGTCTGGAGTCTGTATTTTCCGTGCTGGCAGGCTGGCTGATTTTGCAGGAGAAAATGGAACTCAGACAGCTGGGAGGCTGTGCACTGATATTTGTCGCAATTCTGTTAGCACAGATGCCGGTGGATAAGTTTCGGAAAAAGAACGTGTAGTATATGAGGGAAATGAGTAGTATGAAAAGGGAAGAGACATTGATAATAAAAGAAAATACAGGAAGAAACTGGAAAGCTTTTTTTGAAGAGCTGTGTAAGGAGGCTGTCAGCATTGAAATGAGCGAGGAGCACATGAAGCGGGCAGTTTCATTTCTTGCAGACGAGGTGCAGCTGGGAAAGGTTGAGGTGGAGTTAAATGCTCCGCCATCAAAACTTCGACCGAATGGTGAGTACCGGAATACGGTCTTATACAATCGCGGAGAGGCGTGCAGTGCAGATCCGTATGTTATGAAATATGAGATGGCCGATAACGAGAAAATCCGGATTGTGATCTATCCATGGAGGGAAGAGGTTTTTACAAGAGCTGAGCAGGAGCTTCTGCAGATCATCTGTCAGGAGATTTTCCAGCAGCTCAGCAGGATTACCATGCGGGGAATCCTGCAGCATATTATAGAAACCGATATGGCAACCGGAGTTGCAAATCAGGATGCTCTCATACAGACTGCAGATAGACTGCTGGCAGAGAATCGGTTGCAGGAATATCGGGTTTTATTTTTTAATATTCATAATTTTAAATACGTCAATAAGGTGTTCACCTATGCAGAAGGGGATGTTGTCCTGCGAAACTATGCAAACCAGATCCGGGGAATGCTGAAAGAGGATGAAATCGTAGCGAGACTGGGTGGAGATAACTTTGTTGTACTGGTCCGGAACGAGAATCAGGAGTCATTAACAGAACAGATCTGTAATCTGCGTCTGACCTATGTGACTCCGTTTAAGACGAAGGAGTTTATCTTTGGTGCAACGATGGGAATCAGTACGCTTGAGAATATAAAAATCGCACGGGAGGTTATGGCAAGAGCGAGTATCGCCTATCAGGCGGCAAGACAGCGCGGAGCCGGAAGTGTGGTGTTCTTTTCGCCGGAGGTGCAGCAGGAGCTGATGAAGACGCAGGAAATCATCTCCAACTTCCTGCCGGCTTTGGAAGCGGGTGAGTTTATTGTGTATTATCAGCCGAAGGTCATGATTTCGGAGCGGAAGATCTGTGGAGCTGAGGCACTTGTGCGATGGGTTCGGGACGGACAGGTGATCCCGCCGGCACAGTTTCTGCCGCAGCTGGAACGGGAAGGCAGTATCTGCAAGCTGGATTATTATGTACTGGAAATGACCTGCCGGTTTATCAGAGACCGGCTGGGACGTGGAAAAGAGTCTCCGTGTATTTCCGTGAATTTCTCGCGGAAGCATCTGGACGAGGATGATATGGTCGAGCGGATCATAGAGATTATTGAACGTTACGGAATCGATCACAGCTATATTGAGATCGAACTGACCGAGAGTGAGGATTTCCAGAATTACGAGATCATGTCCAGAATCGTAAACGGATTAAAACAGTACGGAATCGGAACCTCAATTGATGATTTCGGAACAGGATTCTCTTCCTTAAATATGATCAAAAAGGTAGATCTGAATGTGATCAAGATCGATAAGTCATTTATTCCACTGGAGTGGGAATATCCGGAAAAGGAGAAGGATAAGATCATGTTCGGAAACATTGTCGGACTGGTGCGGCAGCTGGGAAAGAAGACGATCGCCGAGGGTGTGGAGACACAGGAACAGCTGGAGTATCTGAAGGAAGCCGGCTGCGATATCGTGCAGGGCTATGTATTTGATCGTCCACTGCCGGAGGCTGCATTTGAAGAACGATTGACAAAGGGTTACGCATAGGGCGTTTATTACAAAGGAAAAAGTATGTATGGATTGATGCTTGGAATTGAATATATCGGAATTGGGATGCTGGTGCTGGAGATTATTTACGTTATCCGACAGAAGAGCTCTTATATGCAGAATCTGATGCTGATCCTGCTGATCTCACTGCTGCTGAATTTCACGGGATATCTGCTGGAGCTGACATCAAGAGATCAGGAGTCGGCACTGCTCGGAGTAAAGCTTGCTTATCTGGGCAAGCCGTATATCATGCTGAGCATTTTCTTTTTTGTTATGGCACTCTGCAAGGTCCGGGTTCCGTTGATTTTAAAGAATATCCAGATTGGATTTCAATTGCTGATCACGATTCTGGTTCTGACCTGTGATCACCATCATCTTTACTATAGCTCAATCGGATATACAACCATCGGAGGCTATTCGCATCTGGTGTTGAGACATGGTGTCTTTTATTATCTGTATATACTGGTAGTTTGTATGTATTTTGTAGCAATTGTGGCAATCGGTACCCACAAGATGAGAAATACTAAGGACCGGCTGACCAAGCGGCAGGTTATGCTATGCCTGATCATGGTAGGAATCTGCCTGGTTTCTCTGATCCTGTTCCTGGCCGGATGGACGGACGGTTTTGATTCAACCCTGCTGGCATATTTCATCTGCGTACAGATGCTGGTGGTGCTGATGTTCCGATACGAATTGTTTAATACACTGTCACTGGCAAAGGAGGAGGCGACCGACCGGATGTCAGAGGCTGTAATTGTTTTTGATAATGACGATGAGATCCTGTATCTGAACCGGAACGGGGAGCTGTTGCGACAGTATATTGAGAAGAAGATGGGAAACGTGGCAGAGGTGCTGGCCAAGCTGGATACCGAGAAAGAGCACCTGATCGTGCTGAATGGTTACATTTTTAAAGGGGACCGGAGTGATTACAGTGAGAATCCGGATATGATGAACAGTGTCTATCATATTTCCTGTCGGGAAACGGTAAAGAACAATCGGAGCTATGGAAAGACCTATGTAGTTACGGATGAAACAGATAGCTTTTATTATACAGAACGTCTGCAGGCAGAGGTGAAGGGGAAGACGAAGGAGATCGTCCGGATGCAACGTTCGATTATTGGAAGCTTTGCAACGATGATCGAGGCGAGGGATGGTATCACTGGACTACACATCAAGAATACCGGAAGCTTTGTGCGTGTGTTGGTACGTGCCATGCAGAAAGATGCCAGATATCGGGAAGTGATCACAGATGAATATGCGGAAATGGTTTCAGAGGCTGCCTATCTGCATGATATCGGAAAGATCGCAGTTCCGGATCATGTATTGCAGAAGCCGGGCAAGCTGACGGATGAAGAGTTTGCGATCATGAAGAGACATCCGGAGGAAGGGGCGAAGATCATCCGGGATACGCTCGGATCTCTGGAAAATGATGAGTATGTAACGATCGCTTACGATATGGCACGGTATCATCATGAGAAATATGCAGGCGGAGGCTATCCGTGCAATCTTCACGGAGAGGAGATTCCGTTGTCTGCACGGATCATGGCAATCTGTGATGTCTATGAGGCACTCCGGTCCAAGCGGCATTACAAGGAAGGCTTTTCTGTGGAAAAGGCAGTTGCGATCATTCAGGAAAACCGTGGAACACAGTTTGATCCATATATTACAGATATATTCTTAGAGCATATCGATGAAATGGAGGCCGTCTTTACACAAAATAGCTAACGAGCCATTGCATAACGAAATCAGAATGCTTATAATAATGGTATTCAGGACTTGTCTTTTCTGTATATGCAGCAGGTGGACTATGAATCGGGTAAGAAGTGTGGAAGAAAGAGGAGGAAGTCAAATGGGTTTATTTACAAACTGGTGGAAGGAATTACCGGCAGATCCGGTTATATACAATCGGATCATAGAGCTGATAACTGACGATGAGGCGATTCGGGAAGGCATGAGACGAATCGTGCAGGATCCGATGGGGTATTATCAGGGACGAGAGAAAGAATTGAAGGAGAAGAAGATTTCTCCGAAGGATACGAATGAAATGTGCTGGCGGGCACTCATGGAATACATGCTTGAAAAGGGAATTGCAATGGAACTGGGAGCATCTGATGATATCGATGCTTACCGGGAGGATATGGGAGCCTTGGCAGCAGGTATGAATCTACCGTTTGATCCGGCATGGTTTAATGATGACCTGCGAGATCCCATTCGTGGTGGCAGAGGCTTTCAGGAGCCGGATCTGTTTTATGATTATTTCCCGGATGATGAGCGGGATAATGAGGTTGACTGGAATGAACGACTGGACGAAGAATGGATGGATGACGGGTATTGTGTAGGTGCGATGTGCTTTCGACCTCGTGTTTTTGGCGAGATTGACGGACGGATCCATTTCATACTGAAGCGGGAGAATGTGGAAGAACTGAAGAAGCTGGCCAAGCAGACAAAGCATACTGCGGGAAAGGCCAATGATAGTATTATATAGACAGAATAAAGCCGGATGACCGGGTGACATAGGAGGAAGAGGACGTGAACTTTTTAGAAGAACGCATATTAAAGGATGGAATTGTAAAAGAAGGAAATGTACTGAAGGTGGACAGCTTTCTGAATCATCAGATGGATGTGAAGCTGTTTGATGAGATCGGTGCAGAGTTCAAATGCCGGTTTGACGGTGTACAGGTAGATAAGATCCTGACCATTGAGGCCTCCGGAATCGGAATTGCATGTATGGTTGCGAGACACTTTGATGTCCCGGTTATTTTTGCAAAGAAATCAAAGAGTGTAAATATCGATGGGGATGTGTTTGTGGCAGAGGTCGAGTCCTTTACGCATAAATGCAAAAACCAGATCATGGTATCAAAGAAATTCTTAAATCCGGGCGAAAATGTTCTGATCATTGATGATTTTCTGGCAAACGGATGTGCCTTGCAGGGACTGATTTCAATCGTGTCCTCCGCAGGAGCCAATGTTGCAGGAATCGGCATCGTCATTGAGAAGGGCTTCCAACAGGGCGGACAGATCATCCGGAACCTTGGATATCATCTGGAGTCACTTGCAATTGTAGAAGAAATGAATGCTGAGACCGGAGATATCCGGTTCCGGGAAAATAAATAGTTAAAATTACCGCTTGCATTTCAGAACGAATGTTTGTATAATAAACACATGTTCGAAATAGCAGGCGGTTTTGATATTCAGGAAAAATTGCATATATTAGCCGATGCAGCGAAGTATGATGTCGCATGTACATCCAGCGGAGTGAAACGAAAAGGTCAGGAAGGTATGCTGGGGAACGCAGAATCATGTGGAATCTGCCATAGCTTTGCATCGGATGGCAGATGTATTTCACTGCTTAAGATTCTGATGACGAATCATTGTATCTATGATTGCAAGTATTGTGTGAACCGGGTGTCCAATGATGTGCCGCGGGCGACCTTTACCCCGGAAGAGATCTGTGAGTTGACGGTGGAGTTTTATAAACGGAATTATATTGAGGGTCTGTTTTTAAGCTCCGGAGTGCTGAAGGATCCGACCTATACCATGGAGAAGATGTGTGAGACATTGTCATTATTGCGCACGAAGTATGCATTTAACGGATATATCCATGTTAAGACGATTCCGGGCGCATCGGATGAGCTGCTGGCAGCGGCCGGATTTCTGGCTGACCGTATCAGTGTGAATCTGGAGCTTCCGACAGCGGAAGGATTAAAGAGGCTGGCACCGAATAAGAGCTTTCAGACCATTTTGAAGCCGATGAAACGGGTGAGTGCGACGATTGCAGAGAGCCGTCAGGCAATCGGAAAGAGCGGTTATATGGAACGAAGCAGAGGGAATGCCTATCTGCCGGGGAGTATTTTTGAAAAGAATCGGATGCGGCTGGCACAGCAGGAGCGGTCTAACCGGATAAGTATGGGACAGGTTGGAACGGGGCAGTCGTTGCAGGAAACTACAGGTACAGGAAGCTCCTCGCTGTGGGAGTATGCACATTCAACAACGGTTCCGGCAATCGTATCCGAGCGGGGGCAGATCCGGGAGTTTGCGCCTGCCGGTCAGAGTACGCAGATGATCATCGGGGCAACCGATGAGAATGATTATACCTTATTGCAGATGACACAGAGACTGTATCAGACCTATGATCTGAAGCGGGTCTTTTATTCTGCCTATATACCGATAAATGAGGATCAGGCACTTCCGGGACTGGATACTCCGGTGCCACTGCTTCGGGAACACAGACTGTATCAGGCAGACTGGTTGCTACGATTCTATGGGTTTCAGGCAGACGAACTGCTTTCAGAGACCAGACCGAATTTCAATGTTCAGCTGGATCCGAAATGTGACTGGGCATTGCGACATCTCGGAGAGTTTCCGGTTGAGGTCCGAACAGCATCGTATGATGTATTGCTTCGGGTACCGGGGATTGGGCCGAAGTCGGCCGGCCGGATCGTAAATGCCAGACGATATGGCAGTATATCCTTTGAACATCTGAAGAAGATGGGTGTGGTTCTGAAACGGGCACATTATTTTATCACCTGCGGTGGTAAGATGATGTATCGGACTCCAATCGAGGAGCAGTATATAACCAGACAGCTGACCAGTGTGAATACACGGGAGAACTGGCAGATCCAGCATCAGCAGGAGGATCATCGGCAGATGTCGCTCTTTGATGACTTCGGGATTGCCAGATGAAAGTAGGTGAGAGGTTATGAGAATATTTACCTGTGAGCGCCAATATGAAGCAATGATGACCTGTATTTATGATGCGTGGAGCTATGCTCTGTCTGCCGGGCATGAGAATGTAAGGCTGATGCCGGAGCCGGTTTATCAGCCGTCATTGTTTGAGGAGTATGTTCATATTGATGCAGATGAGGAGAAAGTAAAGAAGGTGACCCGATCCATTCAGAGCAAGATAGGGATGGATGCATATATTCATATCTATTATGCCTGTCTGTCAAAGGAGGATACTCTGGATGATATTTATCGGTTTCTACGGGTGGGATTCCGGATGAGAAAACCTGTAATGCAGGCGCTTTCTGTGCCGGAGGTACTACGCATGATGGAGATTCGTCGGAATGTAGGAAATGAGGCACACTATTTCCGGGAGTTTGCCCGGTTTCATTCCATTGATAATCAGGTATATGTCTGCCATCTGGAACCGAAGAATGATGTGATCACACTGGTGGCGGAGCATTTTGCAGACCGTATGCCGTCAGAGTATTTCATGATCATTGATGATAACCGGAGCTATGCGGTGATTCATGATCTGAATGATACAGAGGCATACCATAAGCTGTCAATCCGGCAGCTGGAGCCTGCAGAGTTACAGAAGTTAAAGCAGACAGAGGAATATCCGGATGCATACCGGGGACTCTGGAAAACATTTTTTGATACGATTGGTATTGAGCAGCGAAGGAATCCGAAATGTCAGAGGAATCTGATGCCAATCTGGATGCGGAAGCATGCGGTAGAATTTATGGATGAATAAAAGCACTTGACACAAACCACAATATTAAGTAGCTTTATGAAAGAACATTTGACGAAAATCGAATGGTGTATACCGTAAAGAATCAGTGTGTGGAAGCACCGGATATGGAGTATGAGG
>CABQJA010000060.1 GCA_902464345.1 uncultured Clostridium sp. | reverse complement strand
CTATTATCCGGATATTCTGCTGGAAAAGGGAATCGTCAGCCTGCGTGAATTTTAGTTGCAAAACCTAAATTTTCCATGTGTTCCCTTGCATTTTACAATAGAAAGAGTTAAACTGAATATAAATTCGTCTATTATTAGAGGGACGGTTTGGAGGAAGACAAGATGAAGTTTTTTATTGATACAGCAGAGGTAGAAGAGATTCGTTCCGCCAATGATATGGGAATTATATGTGGAGTTACGACAAATCCATCCCTGATCGCAAAGTCAGGAAGAGATTTTGGAACCGTAATCCAGGAGATCGCATCCATTGTGGACGGACCGATCAGCGGAGAGGTAAAGGCTACTTCTACGACAGCAGAAGAAATGATAGCAGAAGGACGGACGATTGCAGCCATTCATCCGAACATGGTAGTGAAGGTGCCGATGACAGAGGAAGGATTAAAGACCTGTAAGGTATTATCATCCGAGGGCATTAAGGTCAATATGACACTGATCTTTTCTGCCAATCAGGCGTTACTGGCAGCCAGAGCAGGTGCGGCTTATGTATCGCCGTTTATCGGAAGAATTGATGACATCAGTATGTCCGGTATGGATCTGATCCGGAATATCGCAGAGATACTGAGTTATACGGATCTGCAGACGGAGATTATTGCGGCAAGCGTGAGAAATCCGGTGCATGTGACAGAATGTGCACTGGCAGGAGCGGATATTGCAACGGTTCCGTATAAGGTACTGGTGCAGATGATCCATCACCCATTGACAGATGCCGGAATCGAGAAGTTCAGAAAAGATTATCTTTCTGCAATCGGCGAAGAGCAGTAGTCGGAGTTCAGATATGAGTTTATCAAAAAAGATTATAGATTTATCCGAGAAGATGCGGCCGGTTCTTGTTAAGGTAGTACCGATGAAGCTTCTTCGATATATGAAGGACAAGGTTCAGGAGCGGGAGCTGAAGCGAATGCAGAATCGCAAGCGGCACCCATATGAACCGGGGCATTACGAGCCGGGAATCAATCTGATCGGATGTATCCGGGCAGAGATCGGTTTAGGACAGAGCTGCCGGTTACTGGCAGATGAGCTGGAGCATACCGGAATGCCGTATATGATCCGGGATTTCCTGCTGGATGGAAAGCTACGGGCAGAGGAACGCAGCTGGGATCATAAGATTGAGGAACAGCCGCGATATGGAATTAATCTGCTTCATATTGAGCCGTTGGATCTGATTATGGCATATATGAAGGAAGAGCCGGAGGTATGGGATTACCGGTATAATATAGCATTCTGGTTATGGGAGCTGGAGGAGTTTCCACAGGACTGGATGAAGAGTCTGGATCTGGTGGATGAAATCTGGACGCCGTCAGAGTTTACCAGTTCCTGCATCCGTAAGGTGACGGACAAGCCGGTCATTACGATTCCGTATTGCGTAACGGCACCGACAGAACCACAGTATAACAGAGCCTATTTCAAATTACCGGAAGACAGATTTCTGTTTCTGGTTATGTATGATACAAACAGTACCATGGATCGCAAGAATCCGGTCGGAGCACTGAAAGCATTCTGTCAGGCATTTTCACCGGAGGATCAGTCTGTCGGACTGGTGCTTAAGATGAATAATCCGAGAAAAGAGGATCTGGATGTCCTGCAGGAGCAGTTAAAAGAATATTCCAATATTTATTATATAACCGAGGTTATGGACAAGGTTGTGGTAAACAGCCTGATCCGGGAAGTGGATGTATTTGTATCCCTTCACCGGGCGGAAGGATTTGGACTGGTTATGGCAGAAGCAATGTTAAACGGTACACCATGTATTGCCACAGACTGGTCGTCCAATACAGAATTTATGAATTCGGATGTGGCATGTATGGTAGATTATACATTTACCACACTGGAAAAGAGCAGTCCGCCATATGAGAAAGGAGCGCGCTGGGCCGATGCAAATATTGATACAGCAGCCGCTTATATGAAGAAGCTGAAAGAGAATCCGGAGTATTACCGAAGACTTGCGGAGGATGGAAAGGCTTACATTGAGGAGAAGCTTGGCATGGAACAGGCGGTTCGTGCGATTAAGCAGCGGATCGGCGAGATCGAGCATGATTTCACATGATGGATACATAAGCAGCAGGGATGACAGCTGTCAGACTGATGTGGGTATGCAGACATCTGGAAATAAACAAGAACAAGGTATGAGAGAAGGAGGAATAAGATGAGAAGAAGAATTTTGGCTGGAGTTTTAGCAGCGGCTCTTATGTTGACAACACCGGGTGCTACCAGTTCAGCATTCGCTCAGAATGTCACAGAGAGCACAACCGAAGTGACAACCGAAGTATCAACCGAAGATACTGAAACAACCGAGACAACCGAAGCAACCGAGGATACTACCGAGGATACCACGGATGAATCATCTACAGCCGGCATTGATATGCTGTATGAGTTTGATGATACAACCGAAACAACCGTAGAGGATTTTACGGAAGACACGACCGAAGTATCTGCAGAAGGAGTGACAGAGGAGATAGAGCCTGTCATTGAGGATGGTACTTATACTGTTAATTCTGTAGACTTAGGTGATGGACTGACATATGAGTCTGTAGTGGCACCGTCTTATACAGATGATGTTTATCGGGTGTCAGCCTTAGATGAAGAAGATGCAGACACCGGTTTAGAGAGCAAGTGGACATCTCCATACAGAACGAGTGTAAAGAACCAGGATCCATATGGTACCTGCTGGTCATTTGCAACGATAGCAGCATCTGAGTCCAGCTTATGGAGAGAGGGATTGGCAACCAGCAAGTGTAATTTATCTGAGCTGCATCTGGCATATTTCATGTCACATAGTGTGACAGATCCGCTTGGCGGAACCAAAGGCGACAGCTTCGTACATTCCGGCAGCTGGCTGGAGGGTGGTAACTCACAGCTGGCAGGCTTAAAGCTGGCAACCTGGGCAGGTCCTGTAGCTGAGAGCACACTCGCTTATTCAAGAGCAAGTGAGTATATGTCAGTCAGCAGTTCTCTGGCATATAAGAGTTTGTTCCATCTGGAGAATACATCATGGATTCCTATGCAGAATCGAAATGCAGTAAAGACAATGTTAAAAGCATATGGTGCATGTGCGGCCAGCTACTATCATGATAACTACTATTACAATAGCTCTACAGGCGCTTATTATAAGCCATACGGTACTTCATCGAACCATGAGATCACCATCGTAGGCTGGGATGATAATTACAGCAAGAATAATTTCGGATACTATAAGCCGAGCTCTAACGGTGCATGGCTGGTTAAGAACAGCTGGGGAACCGGCTGGGGTAACAATGGTTACTTCTGGATTTCCTATGAAGACTCTGTATTAAAGAGCATGACTGCCAAGTTCTTTGATTATGCAAAGGCTTCTACCTACAACAGAAACTATCAGTACGATGGCGCTACCTCCGGTGGCGGTGCTACATTTGGCAGCAACACAATATATGCGGCAAATGTATTTACATCAAAGAGCACAGAAGACCTGAAGGCAGTCGGTTATGGAGTAGTAGATTCTAATTACAAGGTAACGATTAAGGTATATAAGAATGCTAAGAGTGGACCGACATCCGGAACGTTAGTAACATCAAAAACGATTAATAAACCGGCTCCGGGCTTCCACACGGCAGTATTGCCAAAATCAGTAGAACTGACCAAGGGAACCAAGTTCTCAATCGTAGTTATTTATCAGGCAACGAGTGGAAAAGCGGTTGCTATGGCAGACGGTAAATCTACAAGAACCAACTGGTTTACTGCAACCAACGTAGCATCTGCAGGTCAGAGCTATGCTAAGTCAGGCAGTTCAACCAGTCAGTGGCAGGATGTAAGTAAGATGGGTTATAACTTCTGCATCAAGGGCTTTACCAAGACAAAGAAGTATACAAATACCGAAGCATATGTAGCCCGGATCTATACCAAGGCATTGGGACGTAATCCGGAAGCAGCCGGATTAAAGTACTGGACCAGTGAAATCAATAACAAGAAGAGAACACCGGTTGCTGTTGCAGAAGCATTCTTCTTTACACCGGAGTTCACTAACAAGAAATTAAATAATACTAATTTTGTAAAGGTATTATATCGTACATTTATGGGACGTGAAGCGGATTCGGCAGGATTGAAATACTGGGTAAATCGTCTGAACAGCGGTGAGAGCCGTAAGAGTGTTTTGCGGGCATTTGCGGGCTGTCCGGAGTTCCAGAAGATTGTAAAGAGCTTTGGCTTGTAATCAAATGACATTGATTCCGTATTTATTGAAATAAGTGATATGCAGCGTGAAGGTTTTTTCCTTCACGCTGTTGTTATTTCAGGGGGATTCATGTAGAATAAATAACAGGATATTGATCACAGGTACAGGGTTACAGGAGGAGGAAACAATGAAAGTAAAAACAATCAAAACGAGACTGCTGGCATGGCTTCTGGCAATTGCAGTCTTAGTTTCCGGGAGTATTGTGCTGACTTCCGGAGAGCAGGTGTATGCAGAGACATTAACACCGGTTCAGGCACATGGACAGCTATCTGTAAGTGGAACACAGATCGTGGATCAGAAAGGACAGGCATTCCAGCTGCGGGGTGTGAGTACGCACGGAATCAACTGGGATGTAGGAAGATCGTATGTGAATCAGGCGGCTTTCCAGACACTTCGGGATGACTGGGGAGCAAATGCAATCCGTCTGGCTATGTATACTGCCGAATATAACGGCTATTGTACCGGAGGCAATCAGGCAGAATTAAAGGGGCTTCTTAGAACCGGAGTGGATGCGGCAAAGAATCTTGGTATGTATGCGATCATTGACTGGCATGTCTTAAATGATCAGAATCCGCTGACGTACCTGGAACAGGCGAAGGGATTCTGGAGTGAAACCTCTGCCACCTATAAGGATTATAACAATGTATTGTATGAGATCTGCAATGAGCCGAATAACTGCAGCTGGGATGATATTAAGAGTTATGCGAATCAGATCATTCCGATCATCCGGGCAAATGATCCGGATGCCATTATCATTGTAGGAACCCCGACCTGGTCACAGCTTGGTATGTGGGGACACACGAATGAAGTGGCGGATTCTCCGTTAACCGGATATAACAATCTGGTATATACACTGCATTTTTACTGCGCAGAGGCTTCTCATAGCCAGTATCTGCCGGCAAAGGTAGATTATGCAGTATCCAAGGGGCTTCCGATTCTGGTGTCAGAGTTCGGATTATCTGCGGCAAGTGGTGATGGAGCGATCGATACCAATCAGGCAGATGTGTGGCTGAATAAGCTGGATGGTTATAAGATCGGATATTTTGCATGGAGTTTAAGTAATAAGGCAGAAAGCTCTGCCCTGATCTCATCCGGCTGTGGCAAGACTTCCGGATGGAGCGAAGGAGAGCTGACCGATGCCGGACGCTACATCCGCAGCCGGTATCAGGCAAGGCGGGAAGTAATCGAAGTAAAGCCGGTGGATGAAAAGCAGGTAGACGCATTCGTAACCAGATTGTATAAGCTGGTGCTGGGCCGGAAACCGGAGAGCTCCGGTAAGGCATACTGGAAAGCAGAGCTGTGTAATCGGAGAAAGACCGGTGCCGAGGTTGGATATGGATTCGTATTCAGTCCGGAATATACGGCAAAAAAGACATTGGATAAGGATTTCGTAGAGATGCTCTACAAAGTATATATGAACCGGAATTCAGATGCAGAGGGATTAAATTACTGGACCGGATTACTGCAGCAGGGCGTATCCAGAGAATATGTATTTAAGGGGTTTGTTGATTCTAAGGAATATCTTCAGATCTGTGACTCCTATGGCATAGAGCGTGGTACGATCAATTTGAAGCAGGCAAGAGATAAGAATGTCAATCTGACCAAGTATGTAAACCGTTTATATCAGACCTCTCTCGGACGGAGCGGAGAGCCGGATGGCCTGAACTATTGGTGTGGTGCGATTCAGGGGAAGGCCACGACTCCGGTAAAGGCAGCGGAATGCTTTATCTGTTCTCCGGAATTTGAGAAAAAACATTTAAGCAATACCGAGTATGTCAAGGTACTTTATCGGACCTTTATGGGAAGAGAGTATGATAAGGCCGGATTAAATTACTGGGTAAACAGATTGAATAGCGGAGAAAGCCGGAAATCAGTCCTGAAGTCCTTTGCAGGCTGTCCGGAGTTCCAGAACATCGTAAAGAGCTTTGGCTTGTAGGGAAAGGTTACAGGAGGAGACATATGAAGAGTAGAACAATGAGAGAGAGGCTGCTTGCCTTTCTGTTAACACTGGCGGTTCTGATCTCCGGATGCGTGATACAGCCGCTCGGAGAAAAGACATATGCAGCGGATACACAGACCGCGTTACAGGTACACGGACAGCTGGCTGTAAACGGGACACAGATCGTGGATCAGAACGGACAGGCATTTCAGCTGCGCGGTGTGAGTACGCACGGAATTAACTGGGATGTAGGAAAGCCATATGTGAATCAGGCAGCATTTCAGACGATCCGGGATGAATGGGGAGCGAATGCAATCCGTCTGGCCATGTATACTTCAGAGTACAATGGATATTGTACCGGCGGAAACCAGACAGAATTAAAGGGACTTCTCCGGACCGGAGTTGATGCGGCGAAGAATCTGGGCATGTATGCGATCATTGACTGGCATGTCTTAAATGATCAGAATCCACTGACCTATCTGGAGCAGGCGAAGACCTTCTGGAATGAGACTTCTGCCACCTATAAGGATTATAATAATGTATTATATGAGATCTGCAATGAGCCGAACAATTGTAGCTGGGATGACATCAAGAGCTATGCAAATCAGATCATTCCGATCATCCGGGCGAATGATCCGGATGCGATTATCATTGTAGGAACCCCAAGCTGGTCACAGCTTGGTATGTGGGGGCATACGAATGAAGTGGCGGATTCTCCGTTGACGGGATACAGCAATCTGGTGTACACATTGCATTTTTACTGTGCAGAGGCATCGCATACACAGTATCTGCCGGCGAAGGTAGATTATGCAGTGTCCAAGGGACTTCCGGTTCTGGTTTCGGAATTCGGATTGTCTGCGGCAAGCGGTGATGGCGCCATTGATACCAATCAGGCAGATGTGTGGTTGAATAAACTGGATGGCTATAAGATCGGATATTTTGTATGGAGCTTAAGCAATAAGGCGGAAACTGCATCACTGATCGCATCCTCCTGCAGTAAGACCTCCGGCTGGACAGACAGTGAACTGACAGACGCCGGACGTTATATCAAGAGCCGGTATCTGGCAAGAAAGGAAGTATTCCCGACGGATCCGGTCAATCCGACTGTCAAGGTAACGAAGATCACATTAAATAAAACAAGTGCAAGCATTGAAAAGGGCAAGACGGTTACATTGACTGCAACAGTCAGTCCGGACAATGCAACAAATAAAACAGTGAAGTACAGCACTTCAAACGAAAATGTTGCGAAGGTAAGCAGTACCGGTGTTGTTACAGGAGTGGCAGCAGGCAGTGCAACGATTACCTGTGCGGCAACAGACGGCAGCGGACAGAAGGCGACCTGTAAGGTCACAGTTACGAATCCGGCAACACCGGTCAACCCGACTGTCAAGGTAACGAAGATCACATTAAATAAAACAAGTGCAAGCATTGAAAAGGGCAAGACGGTTACATTGACTGCAACAGTCAGTCCGGACAATGCAACAAATAAAACAGTGAAGTACAGCACTTCAAACGAAAATGTTGCGAAGGTAAGCAGTACCGGTGTTGTTACAGGAGTGGCAGCAGGCAGTGCAACGATTACCTGTGCGGCAACAGACGGCAGCGGACAGAAGGCGACCTGTAAGGTCACTGTTACAAATCCGGCAACACCGGTCAACCCGACTGTCAAGGTAACGAAGATCACACTGAATAAAACAAGTGCAACGTTGACACAGGGACAGACTCTGACCTTAAAGGCAACGGTCACATCGGGCAATGCAACCAATAAGGCTGTTACATGGAGCTCGTCCAATACAAAGATCGCAACCGTAAGCAGTACCGGTAAGATAACCGCAAAAGCATCCGGAACCGTCACGATCACCTGTAAGGCGAAGGATGGCAGTGGCAAGAAGGCAACCTGTAAGATACGGGTGTACTCAAATACAGAGGCATATGTGGCAAGGATTTATACAAAGGCACTGGGAAGAACCGCAGAAGAGGCCGGACTCCGGTACTGGACACAGGAGATTCAGAGTAAACGTCGGACACCGGTTGCAGTGGCGGAGGAGTTTTTCTTTGCACCGGAGTTCACAAATAAGCGATTAAGCAATACCGAGTATGTGAAGGTGCTTTACCGTACCTTTATGGGAAGAGAATACGATCAGGCCGGTTTGAATTACTGGGTCGGAAGATTGAATAAGGGCGAGAGCCGGAAGACGGTTCTGAAGTCCTTTGCAGGTTGTCCGGAGTTTCAGAATATTGTAAAGAGCTTCGGATTATAGGAAGAGATACAAAAAGGCACAAAAGAGGTGATAGAGTGAGAAAACAGATATGGACAGGTGCCCTGATTCTGGTACTGCTGTTACAGTCAGGGATGCCGTATGTGCAGGCAGAAGAGACAGAGTCTTCGACATTGCCGATACTGACCTATCAGGGAACCGGCGAGGAACCGGTCAGCAGTATTCAGGAGGCCGGGGATGAATATGAATGTGCGACATTATCTGCAGAGACGGCGGTACCGACATCTTATGTATCTCCCTATATCACCTCTGTAAAGAATCAGAATCCATATGGAACCTGCTGGGCATTTGCTTTTATCGGTGCATCCGAGGCCAGTATCTATAAGCAGGGACTCGGAACAGCGGATACGGATCTGTCAGAGTGGCAGTTGGCATATTTCCTGTCGCATACAGTTACGGATCCGATGGGAGGAACCGCCGGTGACTCCTTTACGGCAGAGACCGGGGGAACGTCCTATCTGAATTCCGGTGGTAACCAGGAGCTGGCGACCAGACGGGTAGCGAACTGGCAGGGGCTGACCGAGGAAGCGAGGGCACCGTATACTACCGTATTGAAGAATCCGAACGCAACCCTGCCGGATACAGTGGCATACGGGCAGGATGCCTATCATCTGGAGAATTCATACTGGGTATCCATGAAGGATCGGACGATTGTAAAGCAGCTGATACAGGAGTACGGAGCCTGCGGAAGCTCGTATTACAGTGCTGACGAATATTACAGTACCGGTATGCAGAATAGCCTTGAAACCAGTGAACCGGTTGCCGTATATTGCCCGAATCAAACCATTACCAATCATGCTATTACGATCATCGGATGGGATGATACCTACAGCCGGGAAAACTTCGGAGAACATAAGCCGGATTCGGACGGTGCATGGTATTGCAAGAACAGCTGGGGGTCGAACTGGAGTAAGGATGGATATTTCTGGATATCCTATGAAGATACGGCACTGTTAAACAGTAATGCATATTTTTATGAATATGGCAGTGCCGATAATTATGATCATAACTATCAGTATGATGGCGGAGTCGTGAATTATGAGTACAGAAGCTCCTGGAAATATCAGTATCAGGCCAACCGCTATGTGACAACATCCTCCCAGAGCTTGAAAGCGGTGGGATTTTATACAGCAGATGCCCTGTATCAGTGTACGATCCTGATATATAAGAACTGTACCGCCGATAATCCGTCTTCCGGTACGCTGATGCTGATGCAGAGGGCGGACCAGACCTATGCAGGGTTTCATACCGTTGTATTGGACAAGCCGATCATACTGGGAAAGGGCGAGAGCTTTTCGGTGGTCATAAAGCAGCTGACGAGCAGTGGAGAGACCGGGCGGATTCCGGTGGATGTTTCCACCTCCGGATCCTGGTATGAGAATGTTTCGGTATCAGAGGCCGGACAAAGCTTTGTCAGTCCAAACGGAACCGGCTGGACGGATATATCAGCCGATGGTGGAAATGAAAACTGCCGGATCAAGGCATATACAGATGATGTTGTAATTAAAGTATCCAAGGTGACACTGAATAAAACCGGTGCCACTCTGATGAAAAACGAAACACTGGCATTGAAGGCGACAGTCACACCCTCCAATGCGGCAAATAAGGCTGTGACATGGAAATCCTCCAATACGAAGATTGCAACCGTGAGCAGCAGTGGCAAAGTAACAGCAAAGTCACCCGGAACCGTTACGATCACCTGTACCACAAAGGATGGAAGCGGACAGAAGGCGACCTGCAAGATAACGGTCCGGAAATATACGAAGACCGAGGAATATGTATCCCGGTTATATACGGAGGCATTGGGCAGAGAAGCAGAACCTGCCGGTATGAAGTATTGGGTACAGGAGATCCGGTCAAAGCAGAGAACTCCGGTTCAGGTGGCAGAATGCTTCTTCTTTGTGCCGGAGTTTACAGACAAGAAGTTAAATAATACAGAATTTGTAAAGGTTCTTTACCGTGCATTTATGGGACGGGAATATGATAAACCGGGACTTGATTACTGGGTGGCACGTTTGGACAAAGGAGAAAGCCGGAAAACAATCGTGAAAACATTTGCGGGCTGTGAGGAATTTCAGAAAATTATCCGCGGCTTTGGTTTATAAATGCTTTAGTTGTATTTCTGAAATATCTAAGGTATAATAATGAAGATTATGCAATAGAACACGAAAGGCAGATAATATGAAAGCAATAAAAGAATTATATGCATACAGAGAAATGATAGTAGGACTGGTACGAAGAGATTTGCGAGGCAGATATAAGGGATCCGTGCTTGGATTCCTGTGGACGTTTGTAAATCCGCTTTTGCAGCTGGTTGTGTATACCATGGTGTTTTCGGTGATCATGAAAAACGGGATTGAGAAATATTACATCTATCTGTTTGTGGGACTGGTGCCATGGATCTTTTTCAGCACCTCTGTAACCGGAGGAGCCAGCAGTATCTTAAGCTCCAAGGATATGGTGAAAAAGATTTATTTCCCGCGGGAGGTTCTTCCGATTTCGGTGGTAACCAGTGGATTTATTAATATGCTGTTTTGCTTTATTGTCATCTTTGCGGCATTATTTATATCCGGAATCGGTGTTAATCCGGTAGCATTGCTGTTTCTTCCGATTATTATGATCGTAGAGTATTTCCTTGCTCTGGGATTTGCGTTATTATCTTCCGCATTGACTGTTTATTTCCGGGATCTGGAGTACATTCTGGGAATTATTACAATGGCCTGGATGTATCTGACACCGGTCATGTATCCGGAGACCATGGTACCGGAGAATCTGCAGTGGGTTCTGAAGCTGAATCCGATGACATCTGTGATCATGGCATACCGGGATATTCTGTACTATAAGC
>CABQJA010000059.1 GCA_902464345.1 uncultured Clostridium sp. | reverse complement strand
TGTCTATTTTTTCTCATCTTTAGACCTATATCATTCTTGCTGATTTTCTAAGATTTAAAAGCGGGAATAAGGAGGTATTATGGGGAAATCAGATATTATATTAAAGAATTGTCTGTCAGACAATGAGAGATTTGCCGATTGCTATAATATTGCAGTACAGGAACATTTACTGGATGCAGATAAGTTGCATGCGATGGACAGTGTACTGGACGGAGTATTTCCAAAGAATAAGAATGCGAATGAGAGCTGGCAAGAGCAGAAGATTTGTACATATAGTAAAATACGGGATGTAATTCGTGGATATGGAGAGTCGCCGGATGCTATTTGCGCGATTACGTGTATTGAGAATCAACAGGATATATATTATGGTGAAGTTGCCCAGATGATGATTTATGATGCATATCAGTATAATAAACAGTTAATTGATATTCGTAGGATGTATGAGAAGAAGCAGAAGACAGGGAAAGAAGGGTGGCTGCGTGGTTTTGGACCAGACGATCGGTTATTACCGGTATCTACGATATGTGTGTACTATGGGGATGAACCGTGGAATGCAGCATTGGAGTTACATGATATTATAGATTTCTCCGGGTTCCCGGAGAGAAAGCGGAAAGTATGGAAGGGTTTAGTTCAAAATTATCATCTGAAAGTGCTTGATATAAAGCGAATGGATGATAAGGAGATTGATCAGATGTCTTCGGATTTGAGACTTTTATTTGGATGTCTGAAGTATTCTGGCGACAGGAAGATGTTTCAAGCATTTTTGGAACAGAATTGGGATGAATTTTCGTGCATCAGGAGTGATTTATCTATTGCTATGGATGTAATGTTGAATATGAATGAAAAAAATGTTATGAGAAATATGCAAGAGGAGTTTACAGGTCAGGAGGTTGTGGATATGTGTAAGGCATGGGAAGATTGGCTGGCAGATGAGAGAGCAGAAGGAAAACTGGAAATGCAACGAGATAATATATTGGAGTTGTTAAAAGAGTTAGGGGATGTATCGGATTCTGTTCGGGATAGCATTATGCAGGAGCGTGATATGAAGAAGTTGGCACAGTGGTTCAAGTTAGCAAGTAAAGCAGATTCCTTAGAAATATTTGAAAAAGAAATGGGAAATGTTTTTTTGGAAAATGTGTAATCCAGAGAGTGCTCATATTGCTATGAGCACTCCTTAATTATGTTATGGTTTTGAATGTTTATCTTAGTTCTGGTTCGTCTGACCTGCATCCATGCATACAGGAAGGAGAGGAGCTCTGTGACCGGAAATGTGATCCAGATTCCATCGATTTCCCAGATATGGGACAGAATCCACATAACCGGAACCAGAAGAACCAGCTGCCGAAGCAGAGTAATGATTACACTTTGTGGGACATTGCCGACCGCCTGCAGATAGGTTGCCATCATGGTAGAGATACCGTTGAACAGAAAACTCAGTGCCATGATCCGGATGGCCGGGATGCCGAGAATCAGCATCTGAGGGCTGGCATCAAACAATGTCAGAAGCGGCTTTGCAAAAATAATAATGATCAGTGCACCGGCACCCATCAGACCGGAGATAAACCAGGATCCGAACCGGTAAGCCTGTCCCAGACGTTCCGATTCACCGGCCCCATAATGAAAGCTCATCAATGGCAAGGTACCCTGGACAATGCCGTTCGCGGTCATTACCAGAAGTTGTAAAAACTTGGAATATATACCGAAGAACGCAACTGCGGTCATCGAATAACGATTCAGAAACGCATTTGTGATCATCAGCATAACAGGACTCAAAACATTTAATACAAAGGATGGAAATCCGTACGAGAAAGTACCTGTGATCAGATGACGTTCGAATCGGAATTCTTTCCAGCGTACAAGTAATTGCTTTCTTCTGTGTATCAGGACGAGCAATGCCAGAGAGGCAGATATGGAATAGCCGATCAGTGAGGTGACGGCTCCACCCAGAATTCCAAGCTTTGGGAAAATGCCGATTCCATAAATGAGCAATGGATCAAAGATAAAATTAAAGGCTGCTCCCGCCATCTGGAAAAGCATAGGCGTTACCATATCGCCGGTAGCCTGTACGATCTTCTGGATCATGACGTGAATCATAACCGGAATCGCACAAAAGGACATCAGACTCATATAGTTGATGCAGACACGGAACAGCTCCTCATCCTGTGTAAAACAGTGGAAATATGGCCGGATCAGAACCAGAGAAAGTGTGGTCAGAGTCACTCCGCACAGGATAGCAAGCAGCAGTCCCATATTTGCGGAACGACGAGCCAGCTCCGGCTTCCGTTCTCCCAGATAGCGGGCAATCAGTACATTGGTACCGACACCCAGACCAACTGCACTGGATATGATGATCAGTACGATCGGATAGGAAAGGGAAACTGCGGATAGCTCCGTTTCGCCTACATTTGCGACCAGAATACTGTCGACCAGTGTATAGAAATACTGGATAAACATGGAACACATAGGCGGCAGTGACATCCGAAGGGAAATCTTCGGAATCGGTTCTGATCGCATAGCCTCTTTGAAATTTTCAGAATTTTTCAAATGGTCACCCCCCTTAGATGGTTGAAAGATCTTTTAATAAAATCGGATATTCACATGCCCGTAGATCGTTTAAATACGGAATCTCTTTCCGTTTTGCAGTAACCGTATCTGCATGAAGCTCTGCATAAATAATCGTTTCAGAAGCTCCGCCAAAGGCAATTACTTCGCCCTCCGGGCTGCAGATCTGGGAATGCCCCGGGTTATAACGACCGTGATCCATACCGTAACGGTTGACCGCACAGACATAGGCTACATTTTCGGCTGCCCGCTGTGGCATGATCATATCAAAGAGCCGGATATCCTGAACTCTCCAGGCTGCCGGACAGAGAATGATCTCTGCGCCTTGGCAGGCCAGGATCCGAGCGGGCTCCGGGAAATTCGCATCATAGCAGATCATGATGCCGATCCTGCCAAATTCCGTATCCAGAACCGGATAGGACTCTCCAAGGGAGAAATAGTCCTTTTCTTCTCCGAATAAGTGATTTTTATCATAGATGCCCAGAAGCTTTCCTTCTGAATTAATATAAAAGCAGGAAATATTCGGCTTGCCGGCTTTTTTGGAACAGGTATGAAAAAGAGGAATGACACCGCAGACAGATACCTGATGCTCGATCGCAAAGTCCCGCATCTTATTTAAAGTAGGACTGTCAGACGGGTCTTCTGCATAGTTGCATAAGTCAGTACCTAAAACGGATAGTTCATATCCGGTAGTGAACAATTCCGGAAAGACTAACAGATTCGCACCCTGTGCAACTGCTTTCCGGCCCAGCTCCAGTGCATGTTCCAGATTCGCCGGTACATCACCAAGTGTACAGTCCATCTGGATCAAAGCTAATTTACATAGTTGTTTCATAAGCATACCCTCCTTTTTGATTACAATAAAATGCATGGAAATTCATTTAAAGGACACATGGCTTTTATTTCTGATTTTGCTTTCGCTATAATGTGGAAAAACCAAAGGTAAGGCAAGACACTAAGGGAATTGAAATCAGGAGAATGGAGGAAACGATTATGGAATTAAGAACAAGTTTACCGGAAATCAAGATGCCACTGCCGGGACCGAAGGCAGCAGCTATTTTAAAAAGGAGACAGGAGGCAGTACCGTCTGCAATCACCAATCATTATCCATGTGTGATCGAACGGGGCGAGGGTGCCATGTTCGAGGATGTGGATGGCAACCGGTTTCTGGACTGGGTTGGCGGTGTTGGTGTACTGAATATCGGCTATAGCCGCCCGGAGGTAGTAGAAGCGGTAAAGGCACAGGCAGATAAGTATTTTCATGCCATGATGAATGTAGTAACCCATGAAGGCTATGTGGCACTGGCAGAAAAAATGAATGAAATCGTACCGGTACGTGGTGACGCAAAGAAGACATTCTTTGCAAACAGTGGTGCCGAGGCAGATGAGAATGCAGTCAAGGTTGCAAAGGCATTTACAAAGAGACCGGATATTATTGTATTCTCCGGCGCATTTCATGGCAGAACCGTACTGACCATGGCGATGACCTCAAAGAAGAAATACGCAGTCGGCATGGGACCGTTCCCGGATGGTATCTATCGTGCGGATTATCCGAATCTCTATCGGAAGCCGGAGGGAATGACAGACGAAGAAGCAATCGACTATTATATTAAGGATATTAAACGGGTGTTTGAGGAATGTGCTCCGGCAGATTATATTGCGGCGGTAGTTTTAGAGCCGATTCAGGGTGAGGGCGGATTTATTCCGGCACCGATTCCTTGGGTTCAGGCACTTCGGAAGCTGTGTGATGAACATGGTATTTTAATCATTGCAGATGAGGTACAGTGTGGCTTCTGCCGGTCAGGGAAGATGTTTGCTTCCCAGTATTGGAAGGATGCAGGTTGTGCACCGGATATTCTGGCAACTGCGAAGTCTATTGCCGGTGGTGTTCCGCTTAGTGCGATCACCGCAAGAGCCGAGATCATGGATGCCGTACCGGATGCAACGATCGGCGGAACGTTCTGCGGTAATGCACTGGCTTGTGCTTCAGCGCTTACCATTATTGATATTATGGAGAAAGAGGATTTTGCAGGCAAGGCAGTAACCATGGCGGAGAAGCTTCATAAGCATTTTGATGCATGGAAGGAGAAGTATGAGGTAGTCGGAGATGTCCGTGGAACCGGCTGCATGATGGGTATTGAGTTTGTAACCTCCAAGGAAACGAAAGAACCTGCAACGAAGCTGGTTGGTGATATCGTACAGTATGCAGCACATCATGGGCTGGTGCTGGAGGCGGCCGGTACTTACAGCAATGTTATCCGTTGTCTGGCACCGCTGGTTATGACTGATGAGCAGTTAGAAGCCGGCTGTGCGATTCTGGAAGAGGCAATTGTTGCATGTAGTAAATAAAGAATACACAGATTCGGTTACCCGGCGTAAAACCGGGCAACCGGAAATGACAGAAGAAAGGAGACAGGTAGCATGAAGAGTTTTAGAATCATGCCGACGATCGAGGTCTGTGATACTTTGAAAGAGTTCTGCGAGGACTTTCAGGTAGGAGAACGGGATCTGATCGTAACAAACCCAAGATATTTTGAACATTATTTTCCGGAAGATTGCAGACCGGCGGCAGTTGTTTATGTTAAAAACTATGGGACCGGTGAACCGACAGATGATATGGTAGATCGTATCTGGCAGGACATAAAGGATGTGTCCTTTGATCGCCTGATCGGGATCGGCGGTGGAAGTATTCTGGACATTGCAAAGATCCTGGTTCTGATGAATCCGTCTCCGGTTGTGGACCTATATGATGGAATCCGACTGGTAGAGAAGGATAAGGATCTGATTCTGATACCGACTACCTGCGGAACCGGTTCTGAGGTTACCAGTGTATCGGTGCTGAATGTATTGTCAAAGGGCACCAAGATGGGTCTGCAACGGGATGCAGAGTTCGCAGATACGGCAGTGCTTGTAACAGAGCTGCTGGATTCCATTCCGTTTGGTGTATTTGCAACCAGCTCGCTGGATGCATTCGTTCATGCATCAGAATCATTTCTTTCACCGAAAGCGACCGTTTTTTCCAAGATGTATTCGGAGAAAGCAATTAAAATGATTATCAATGGGTACAGGCAGATCGCAGATCAGGGACAGGAGCAGCTAAAGGGACTGACCGGTGAATTTCTTCTGGCTTCCTGTTATGCGGGAATCGCATTTGGAAATGCCGGATGTGCAGCCGTGCATGCGATGAGTATGCCGTTTTCAGGCGCACATCATGTGGCCCATGGCGAAGCAAATTATGCGATCTTTCAGGGGGTGTTTGAAACCTATGAAACAATCAACCCTCAGGGAGAAATCCGTAATTATAAGAACATTCTGCAGCAGGCACTGGACTGTGAGCGGGATGAGGTATTTCAGAAACTGGAAAAGCTGTTTGAATGTATCCTGCATCGGAAGCCGTTGCATGAATATGGCGTGACGGAGGATGAGCTGGGACATTTGGCAGATCTGGTAATTGAGAAGCAGCAGAGACTGACAGCGAATAATTACGTTCCGCTAGACCGGGATACAATGATTCAGATTTATCAGTCGTTGCTCTGATAAAGGAGGAGTGCTTATGAATACAGGTTTATTAGCAGCAAATGTAGCAACTGCAGAAGGGGCAGGACTTGCCATCTGGTTTCTGGCAGGAACGGTTTTGGTATTCTTTATGCAGTGTGGATTTGCTATGGTAGAAACCGGATTTACAAGGGCAAAAAATGCGGGAAATATTATCATGAAGAATTTCGTGGATTTCTGTATCGGGTCTATTGCATTTGTGCTGATTGGATTCTATCTGATGAAATCCAAAGCATATTTCAGCGGATGGGTTGGTGTACCGGAGTTTGATCTGTTAAAGGATTTTAACGGATTCCCGTCTTCCGGACAGTGCAGTACCTTTGTATTTGGCGTTGTGTTCTGCGCGACTGCGACAACGATTGCGGCAGGTGCTCTTGCAGAACGGACGAAGTTCAGTGCATATTGCATTTATTCCATCGTAATGAGTGCACTGGTATTTCCGATTGAAGCAGGCTGGGTATGGAACAGTCAGGGCTGGCTGGCAAAGCTTGGATTTACAGATTTTGCAGGTTCCTGTGCCATTCATATGGTGGGTGGTATCACAGCACTGATCGGTGCTTATTTTGTCGGACCGAGAATGGATAAGTATCATAAGGATGAGAAGGGCAAGACGGTTGCCAATGCAATTCCGGGACATTCGATTCCGATGGCAGCTCTGGGATGTTTTATTCTCTGGTTTGGCTGGTACGGATTTAACGGTGCGGCAGCTTCTTCGGTAACACAGCTCGGAAGAATCTTTATGACAACAACGCTGGCACCATCGGCAGCATTGATCGCATGTATGCTCTTTACCTGGTGGAAGAACGGACATCCGGATGTAGCAATGTGCCTGAATGCGGTGATCGCCGGTCTGGTATCTGTTACTGCCGGATGTGCATATCTGGATGCGGTAGGTTCCATCATTATCGGAGCGGTTGCAGGTATCCTGGTGGTAATCGGTACAGAGTTTATTGATAAGAAGTTACATATCGATGATCCGGTCGGAGCAGTTGCGGTTCATGGTATCAGCGGTATCTGGGGTACTTTTGCAATTGGTCTGTTTGATACAGAGCTTGGCTTGTTCTATTCCGGTACCTTTAATCTGCTGGTAGTTCAGCTGCTTGGTATTGTAGCAATTGCAGCATTTACGGCAGCATGCATGACACTGACATTCTTCCTGCTTAAGAAGTTTGTCGGCTTACGTGTCAGCAAGGAGGACGAGATCCTTGGTCTGGATATGAGTGAACACGGACTTCCGGCAGCTTATGCAGACTTCCAGCTGGCAGCACCGGTACATACCGTAGAGGATGAGTTTGATCTGGATCTGGATGATCTGGAGCCGGTAGTGATCACGGATGCGGCAGAACGTTCCGGAGAACGGTATACCAAGATTACAATCATCTGTAATGAGGATAAATTCGGCGTCTTAAAGGATGCTATGGCTGTTATCGGTGTCACCGGTATGACAGTTAGCAATGTAGTTGGATGTGGTGTTCAGAAGGGACGTTCCGGCAGTTATCGTGGCGTCCGGATGAGTATGAACCTGCTTCCGAAGGTTCAGGTAGATATTGTAGTATCTACCGTAGATCCGGGCCTAGTAGTGGCTGCGGCACAGAGGGCTCTGCATAGCGGTCAGGTTGGCGATGGTAAGATATTTGTTACGGATGTTACGGATGTCATGCGAGTCCGGACCGGTAGTATGGGTAAGAAAGCTCTGAATGATGAAGACTGATACGGATCGGTGTAGTTGTTATAAATTATTTGTTAGGTTCTAATTGCATAATGACAGAATATGTCCTCCTCTGAAACTATAATCATAAGTATAAGTCAGATGACTTAAAACATGAGCAGAGTGCAGAGGAGGATTTGTATTATGAAAAAAGCGATGAAACAAATGATGATAGTGGTATTGAGCCTGGCTGTTATGCTGGTAACCGGTGGGTGCAGTAGTGTATATGATGTTACAAAGGATGCGGTTCTGCGTGCGCAGAGCGCAATGACGGATCCGAATTCCATGATTATATATGGAGATATTATAAGATATCAGATAGGGGATTTAGTTATTTATGATATGGAAATAAATGCTGCTAACATGATCGGAGGATATACTGGAGCAACAGAGGTGCAGTTGAATGTACAGCCAAACTATGATGCAAATGGCAGAGAGACGGGTGTGATAAGTTATTTGATCTGTACAGAAGGGGATGATGAATGGATCAGTAATCTGAATGAGTATTATGAATATGAGGCGGATTTAGATG
The DNA here is from genome assembly GCA_902464345.1 of uncultured Clostridium sp. Classification (GTDB taxonomy): domain Bacteria; phylum Bacillota; class Clostridia; order Lachnospirales; family Lachnospiraceae; genus CAG-632. The sequence continues at coordinate 3,006 of CABQJA010000059.1, read as the reverse complement.
TTGTGAAATGTAGGAAGGACATAGTTTCCGGTGAGAAAATATGTAAGGAACTGGAAATTCAGCATATGCAATACTGAGCATATGCAATACAGAAGACGAAGGAGATAATTACTCCTTTGTCTTCTGTATCAGAATCTCATGCATAACACTTAACAGGATCAAAAAGAGGATAAGGTATGCCGGTAACAGGGCAACCGTAATGTTGTTTGCAATCAGACCGAAAACCGGTGGCATAAGGCAGGTTCCGACGTAAGCACTGGCCATCTGGACACCGATAATAGCCTGTGAGCGGTCAGCACCGAAATGATCCGGCGTAGAATGGATAATACATGGATAGATCGGAGCACAGCCGAGACCGATCAGAATGAAGCCAATCAGTGATACGGTACTTCCAAGTGGCAGGAATAGAGCGAGCACACCAAGAAGAATGATTCCCTGACCAAGGCGGATCATCTGCGTATCGTTTAACTTCATGGTAATGAATCCGCTGATCGCACGACCGATCGTGATTCCGATATAAAACAGGCTGGCGAAAGCGGCAGCGGTTTCCGGAGCAACACCTTTATGCAGAACCAGATAACTGCTGGCCCACAGACCACTGGTCTGCTCAATCGCACTATAACAGAAAAACATCAGCATAACGGATTTTGCTCCCGGAATTGCAAAGATTTCACGTAATGTCAGTATATGATCGGATGTGGTATCGGATTCGGTATCGGATTCGGATGCTGCATCCTTTTTCTCTTTCTTCCAGAGAGGCAGACTGATGAACAGGATAAAGGTAAGTATCACCTGCAGGATACCGATGTAGCGATAGCCGCCATTCCAGTTCTGACCGTGGCTTAATGCGAATCCCATAATATAAGGACCGGCGGAGGCACCGACTCCCCACATACAGTGCAGCCAACTCATGTGCCGGCTTTTATAATGCAGGGCAACATAATTATTTAACGCAGCATCTACACTTCCGGCGCCGAGACCGTAAGGAACGGACCACAGGATCAGCACCCAGAAGGAATGGCTGAAGGAAAAGCCGAAGAGTGCCAGAGCCGTCATAGCGACACTGATAGCAGTGACCAGGCCGGCACCGAGACGCTTTGTCAGGCGGTCACTCATCAGGCTGGAAATGACAGTGCCGAGAGCAATCACCATGGAGATAATGCCGGCGTAGGAAACCGGTACCTGAAACTCCGGATACATGCTTGGCCATGCGGCACCCAGCAGCGAGTCCGGCAATCCCAGACTGATAAAGGCCAGATATATAATTGCTAAAAGTAATTGAAACATAACAGACTCCTTAAATTCATTTATTTTCTAAACATTCTGGCAAAGATTATAACAAAGAAAGCAGGTCAAAAACAGGGCGGAAATGGACCATATAATGGGATGATTTTGACATGAAGGAAGAAACAGTAATACAACCCCGGCTTTTTGCATAAGTTGTAAAAACAAAGCGACGAGGGTCTTTCGTGAAAGCCTATATTGAAGAACGGGCAATGGAGATTGCTCAATATATCGTAGAACAGAATGCCACAGTACGGCAGGCAGCTAAGAAGTTTGGCATTTCAAAATCAACGGTACATAAGGATATTACAGAACGGTTGGCGCAGATTAATCCATCTCTGGCAGCACAGGCACGGGTGGTTCTGGACGTAAATAAATCCGAACGCCACATCCGTGGTGGAATGGCAACGAAGGAAAAATACCTGCATCAGCATGAGGCAGTCAGAAGCTATCATTGATTACAAAGAGAATTAGAAGAATAATTGCAAATGGTCAATAGCCCCGGCAGGTACCTGCCGGGGCTGTTGGGTTATTTCTGAGCAGAACTGTCAGTTGCCGACTCTGTCACATCGTCCGATTTGGAAGATTTCTTATTCTCCATAATAAAGGCAGTAATGCCTACAATCAGCGCTGCAACGGCCATAATGCCAACTAATATATCACGAAACATAATGCTCGCTCCTTTCTTAATTCAGTTTTTGGTATTATTTATAAGAATTATAGAAAAGAGTTGGCCGGTTTCTGACCGTCCTGCCGGTGTATGTAGTAAATAATAGAGGCCAGTGGTCCAAAGGGGTGATAGAACCACGCAGTAATATGGATCGGGAAGCAACAAAGCAGAAAATAAAAGAATATGTACCATAACGGATTACAAAATGATGTGCTTCTGCGGCTGATCGATGTGGCATGAGCGGCCGACTGAAATCTGGCCTGTGTAAGGATATCATTGCCGGTGGTCTGCTCCAGGTGCTCCGGTGGCAATTCCAGCAGGCTGGACTGATTTTTAAGCTGATTAATAACTGTGGTCAGAGAGCGGGAATCCGATTCTGAACATTCGGAATACAACAAAGAGGAATCTGCAGGAAGAATATCCTGACACATTCCGGTAATAAGTAAAGTGCATATGATAAACAGTTCAAAAAATGCGTTGCGAATCATTCCAAACCTCAAATCCCAATCAATAAATCAATATAAACTGATTATAAGCGATATATCCCGATATGGCATATAAGGTTTGGTAAAGAAGATAATCAGGCATCCTGAGCCTGCAGTTGTTTCTGCAGACAGGCTTCACAGGTTCCGTAATAGGTAATACTGTATTCCTGAATGGAACCGTGGAAGGAAGGTGCCACTAGCTGTGTCAGATCCGGCATGGAATGAACCGGAATATCAGAGACTCCGCCGCATTCCCGGCAGAAAAGATGTGGATGCGGATGGGTGTTTGCGTCAAAATGGTCTTCCTTTGTATCACAGGTAATGCGAAGAATCATACCATTATCCGATAACTGCGACAGATTCCGGTATACAGTACCCAGACTGATATTCGGAATGGTCTCCCGGACAGCCGCATATACCTTATCCGCGGTTGGGTGATCCGTTCGGGTTTTCAAATATTCAAGAATAACTTCACGCTGATAACTTCGCTTCATAGATAACTGGTCTCCATTTTGTGCAAATCGTTTTCTAACAAATATAGTCTAATAATAGTAGACATTTGATTAT
>CABQJA010000058.1 GCA_902464345.1 uncultured Clostridium sp. | reverse complement strand
GATTCCCTGGATGCAGTAGAGCTCGGTATGGCTATTGAGACCGAGACAGGTGTTGCAATTGCAGATGAAGATCTTCCTAAGATGAAGACAGTTAAGGATTTAGTAGACTACGTAAACGCTCATCAGGAGTAATCGTAGTAGTATAGCGGAGGAAGGCAGGAATATATAAATCACTTACATAAGTCTCTGATTTGTATATTCCTGTTTCTATTTCTGCTATTTGAGAATTGGAGTGATGAAAAATGGGTCTGTTAGGTAAGACAAAAGCAGGACTCGCGCGATATGCGACAGTCCTAAGAGGTTCTGATAAAGAAAAAGAAGCTGCAATGAGTGATGATTTTGAACCGGTTGCAGTACGCGAGAAGGCTGAGAAGCAGGAGGATAATGTGCCGGGAATAGTGACCTGTTCATCCTGTAAGGCAGAGATTCAGGCAGATCTTATGAAGAAGAATCTGTTCGTCTGCCCGGAATGTGGTGCACACAATAAAATCTCAGCAGCACGGAGAATGAGAAGTATGGTGGATCCGGGAACCTTCCGGAAATTAAAACATAAGGTTCCGTTTGTAAATCCACTGGATTATCCGGATTATGAAGAGAAGATTACAAAGCTGCAGGAAAAGACCGGCTTGGATGAAGGTGTCCTGATCGGTGTCGGTGAGGTGCAGGGCCAGAAGGCAATGATCGCGGTTATGGGAAGTGAGTTCCTGATGGGCAGTATGGGAATTGCAGTCGGCGAGAAGATCACCTATGCTTTTGAAGTGGCAGATAAGAATAAATTGCCGGTGGTTATGTTTACAGCCAGCGGCGGTGCCAGAATGCAGGAAGGCATCCTGTCCCTGATGCAGATGGCTAAGACAAGTGCGGCCGTACAACGGTTCAATGAGCATGGTGGACTTTATGTCGTGTGTCTGACGCATCCGACTACCGGCGGTGTCAGTGCAAGCTTTGCAACATTGGGTGATATTACTCTGGCAGAGCCGGGAGCTCTGATCGGCTTTGCGGGTCCGCGTGTTATTGAGCAGACTATCGGACAGAAGCTGCCGGCAGGATTCCAGCGGGCAGAGTATCTGGAGAGCCATGGATTTGTGGATCAGATCGTTCCGCGAGGTGAGATGCGGGAGGTTGTTGGACAGATTCTGCGTCTGCATGAGAGAAAGAGGAGGCCGTCATTATGATTCGAGAGATAGATGAGCGCATCCGTGCAATCGATACCGAGATAGAAGAATTATCTGCAAAGACAGATGATTATGCAGCGGATGTACGTGTAAAAGAATTAAAGAATGAGAAGCGCAAGCTCCTTCATCAGTGTGATAATCTCACACCTGCAGATAAGGTATATCTGGCAAGAAGCATTAAGCGTCCGAAGGTAGATGATTATATCAATGCTCTGTTTGATGATTTCTTTGTACAGCGGGGCGATTTCCTGAGCAAGGAGGATAAGAGTATCCTTGGTGGAATCGCAATGTTCCATGGTATGCCGGTTACGGTTCTGGGTCACCGGAAGGGTAGAAATATTAATGAGAATATGGAGTTTAACTTCGGAATGCCGGAGCCGGAAGGATACCGGAAGGCACTGCGTCTGATGAAACAGGCAGAGAAGTTCGGACGTCCGGTAATTACATTTATCGATACACCGGGTGCATATCCTGGACTGGAGGCAGAGGAGCATGGACAGGCGAATGCCATTGCAAGGAACCTGGCTGAAATGAGTTCCCTGAAGGTACCGATCATTGCGATCGTAACCGGTGAGGGAAGCAGTGGCGGTGCACTGGCAATCGGTGTTGCAAACAGTGTTTATATGCTGGAAAATGCCGTATATTCCGTACTGTCACCGGAAGGCTTTGCTTCTATTTTATGGAAGGATTCCAACAGAAGTGCGGAGGCCTGCGATCTGATGAAGCTGACGGCACAGGATCTGAAGCATTATAATGTTATTGACGGAATCATTAAGGAGCCATTGGGCGGTATTCAGCAGAATCCGAACAAGGTATATCGGGAGATAGATGCAGTATTGAATCTGGAACTGGCCAGATATAAGAAGATGTCTCCGAATGAGCTGGCAAAGAACCGGTATGACAAGTTCCGGTATATGGATGCTGCGATTATTGATGCAGCAAAGAAGGAGAATGCATAATGCTATTAAATGAAATGTTAGGAATCAAATACCCGATCATTCAGGGCGGTATGGCCAATATTGCAACCGGTAAATTCGCAGCACAGGTATCCAATGCAGGAGCATTGGGCCTGATCGCTTCCGGTGGTATGAATGCAGAAGCTCTGGAGAAAGAGATCGCAGAGTGTCGGAAGTTAACGGATAAGCCATTTGGTGTAAATCTGATGCTGATGAATCCGGATGTGGATAATATCGCACAGCTTCTGGCAGATGAGAAGATCGGAATCATTACAACGGGTGCCGGTATGCCCGGTAAATATATGGGCATGTGGAAGGAAAACGGCAGTAAGGTAATCCCGGTTGTAGCAAGCACCGCACTGGCTCGGAAGGTAGAGCAGCAGGGTGCGGATGCCGTGATCGCAGAAGGCGGAGAAAGCGGTGGACACGTTGGCGATATGACGACTATGACACTGGTGCCGCAGGTAATCGAGAAGGTATCCATTCCGGTTATCGCAGCAGGCGGTATTGCAACCGGAAAGCAGTTTGTGGCAGCTATGGCTCTGGGTGCGATCGGCGTTCAGATCGGAACCTGCCTGTTAGTCAGCGAGGAATGCCCAATTCATGAGAATTACAAGCTGGCGCTGATCAAGGCAAGAGACAACAGTACCACAGTAACCGGACGGTCTCTGGATGCTCCGGTCCGTATCCTGAAGAATGATATGGCAAGAGAGTACATAAAGGTAGAACGAAGCGGCGGTACCAGAGAAGAATTAGAGCAGTTTACATTAGGCGGTCTGCGCCGTGCCGTATTAGACGGTGATGTGAAGACCGGTTCGGTTATGGCAGGACAGGTTTGCGGACAGTTAAAGGAGATTCAGCCTCTGTCAGTGATTCTTGAGAATCTGTATGAGGACGCAAAGAAGGAATTAAAGGAACTGCAGAGCTTACAGCTTTAATAAGAAAGATATCAGATTGGAGGATATGGAATGAAGTTAGCATTTATGTATGCCGGACAGGGCAGCCAGTATGTGGGAATGGGTAAGGATTTCTACGAGGCATATCCGGAATTCCGGGAAGTAATGGATCATACGGATGTTGGATTTGATGTGAAGGACTGTTGTTTTAACGGACCGGCAGAGATGCTGAATACAACAAAATATACACAGCCATGTATGGTGGCATTTGCGGTTGGAGTAACTAAGATCCTGGAGAACAAGGGAATTGTTCCGGAAATGGCAGCAGGCTTAAGCCTTGGTGAATATTCTGCATTATATGCGGCAGGTGTGTTTGATGAGCAGCAGGTGATTTCTCTGGTTGCATTCCGTGGACAGTCTATGGCTGAGGCGGTCGTTGACCGTGCATGTAAGATGGCAGCAGTCATTAATCTGGACCGTGAGAAGGTAGAAGCATGCTGTGCACAGGCACATGAGGAGTTTAAGGATGAGGCATGCAATGTTGTAGAGCCTACCAACTATAACTGTCCGGGACAGATTGTTATTTCCGGTGATGTTGCACCGGTAGACCGTGCGATCGAGCTGCTGACAGAGGCAGGTGCAAGAAGATGTATTCCGTTGGTAGTCAGCGGACCATTCCATACTTCATTGATGAAGCCGGCCGGTGATAAGTTAAGAGAACGCTTCAAGGAGGAGTCTTTCGGAGATATGAAGATTCCGGTTGTCTTTAACTCCCTGGGACGTTTCAAGACAGAGGAAGAAAGCATTCCGGCATTGCTTGAGAAGCAGGTACAGCACAGTATTTATATTGAAGATTCTATCCGTTATATGGCAGAGCAGGGCGTTGATACGATCGTTGAGATCGGACCGGGTACTGCATTGTCCAAGTTCGTAAAGAAGACCTGTCCGGAAATTACCTGCTATAGTGTAGAGAAGGTCGCAGATGTGGATGCTTTACTGGAAAAGCTGGCATAGATCCAAAGAGGAGGAAACATATGTTGTTAGAAAATAAGACAGCGATCGTGACCGGCGGAAGCCGCGGTATCGGTCGGGCAATCTGTGTTGCATTAGCAAAGGAAGGTGCCAATGTGGTGACCTGCTATGCGAAGGGTGCAGCAGCGGCAGAGGAAACCGTCGCACTTTGTAAGGAGCTTGGTGTGCAGGCTGTTGCCGTTCAGGCAGATGTGTCAAAGAAGGAAGAGGTAGACCGATTATTCGAAGAGGCATTGAAGGTTACCGGTACAGTTGAGATTCTGGTCAATAATGCCGGTATTACAAGAGATGGTCTGTTGATCCGGATGTCCGATGAGGATTTTGATCAGGTCATTGATGCGAACTTAAAAGGTACCTTTTACTGTATGCGCGCAGCAGCTAAGCTGATGATGCGGAAGCGTTATGGACGGATTGTCAACATCAGCAGTGTGGTTGGCGTATCCGGAAATGCGGGACAGGTGAATTATGCAGCCAGCAAGGCAGGAATCATCGGTATGACCAAGTCTTTAGCAAAGGAACTGGGTTCCAGAAATGTAACAGCCAATGCCGTTGCACCCGGATTTATTACCACGGATATGACAGAGGGATTGCCGGATGCAGTGAAGGAACAGATGGCAAAGGAAATCCCACTGGCAAGAATGGGTCAGCCGGAAGATGTGGCGAATGCGGTTGCATTCCTGGCATCCGATCAGGCTTCCTATATAACGGGACAGGTACTGCATGTAGACGGCGGTATGGTAATGTAACAGAAATCATAGTATGGAAAGGGAATATACATGAAAAGAAGAGTTGTAATCACAGGAATGGGAACCATTAATCCATTGGGACATAATACGCAGGATACATGGGAGAATGTGAAAAAAGGTGTCTGCGGAATTGACCGGATCACCCAGATCGATACATCAGAGTTTAAGGTAAAGATTGCCGGTGAAGTAAAGGACTACAATCCGGATGAATACTTGGATAAAAAAGAAGCTAAGCGTATGGACCGTTATACACAGTTTGCAATGATCGCTGCAAAGGAAGCATTTGCAGACAGCGGACTGGATATGACCAAGGAGAATCCGTTACGTTGCGGTACCATCGTTTCTTCCGGGATCGGTGGTTTGAAGACGATTGAAAGCGAGCATGACAGAGGGTTAAGCCGTGGATTTGAGAAGATTTCACCGTTCTTTATTCCGATGTCGATCGCGAATATGGCAGCCGGTCAGATTGCGATCGAGACAGGCTTTAAGGGTGTATGTACCTGTGTGGTAACAGCCTGTGCATCCGGTAATAATGCAATCGGTGAAGGCTTCCATTATGTCCGTGACGGATATTCGGATGTAATGCTCTGCGGTGGTGCAGAGGCATGTATCTGTGATATGGGTGTCGGCGGATTCACTTCTATGAAGGCACTGAATACAACAGAGGATACTGATCGTGCATCCATCCCATTTGATAAGGAACGTGCAGGCTTCGTCATGGGCGAAGGCGCAGCAATCCTGATCCTGGAGGAATTAGAGCATGCAAAGGCCCGTGGAGCAAAGATTTATGGTGAGATCATCGGTTACGGTGCAAGCTGTGACGCATATCATATTACCGCACCGGATCCAACCGGAGCAGGCGGAACTGCATGTATGCAGCTGGCAATGGAAGATGCCGGTGTAAAGCCGGAAGAGGTTGGTTACATCAATGCACATGGTACTTCCACGCATCTGAATGATGCAGGAGAGACCAAAGCGATCAAGGCAGCCTTTGGTGAGCATGCATATAAGTTAATGGTAAGCTCTACAAAGTCCATGACCGGACATCTGTTAGGCGCCAGCGGTGCTGTAGAAGCTATCTTCACAACCCTGGCATTGAAGGATGGCTTTATCCCGGCCACTATTCATTATCAGGTACCGGATGAGGAGTGTGATCTGGATATCGTGCCGAACGAGGGACGAAATGTTCAGGTTGAAATGGCACTGTCTAATTCTTTAGGTTTTGGCGGACATAATGCAAGTGTTCTGTTTAAGAGATATCAGGAGGCATAATATGGAATTAAATTCAAATCAGATTCAGGAGATCATTCCGCATCGTTATCCGTTCCAGCTGGTTGATAAGATCGTAGAGTGTGAACCGGGAAAGAGCGCAAAGGGAATCAAATGCGTATCCGTAAATGAATTGTTCTTCTGCGGACATTTTCCACAGCAGCATGTTATGCCGGGAGTTCTGATCATAGAAGCACTGGCACAGGTTGGTGCAGTTGCAATTCTCTGTGAAGAAGAAAACAAAGGAAAAATCGCATTTTTCGGCGGTATTAAGAATGCCAGATTCCGGAAGCAGGTCGTACCGGGAGATGTGTTAACCCTGGAATGCGAGATTACGGAGCGTCGCGGCCCGATCGGATTCGGAAAAGCTGTTGCGAAAGTAGATGGGAAAGTAGCAGCACAGGCAGAACTTTCCTTTGTAATTGGAGCAGAAGAAAAATAAAGTACCTGTAGAGGGAGATATGATAGAACAATCATTTTCGGAAGTATATAAAAAATTTAAGATCCGATATTACCAGAATGTGTTTGCACAGGCGCCCAACCGGGAATTAAGCCTGACAACGGTGGAAGCATTCTGTGCGGAGATCATAGGAGCATTAAATAATCCTACGATTAATGAGTTCGCCAGCTTCGTGAATATATCTTCTCCGAATGCGACCTATAAGGTAAACAGTCTGATTCAGAAAGGCTATGTGGAAAAGGTCCAGTCGGAAACGGATAAGCGGGAATATCATCTGAAGGTGACAGATAAATATTATAAATACTATAATATGAGCCAGTCTTATGTAGATGAAGTACTGAAACGGGTAAAGGAACGATGCAGCAAGGAAGACGTGGAGGTCTTTGACCGGGTACTGACTATTATGAAGGATGAGTTAATGCCGGAGGTTGAACTGGAGCTGCGCGGGCAGCAGGATGAGAAAAAGTAATAACAATGTAATAGCTAAAAGCAGCAGGAGCAAGGATCCTGCTGCTTTTGTAGGTTTATGGGAAGTAGTTTTTTATACTATCTGCTATAGTTTGAAAAAAGACAGAGAATAGAATTCAAGTCCAGTATATATGAAAAGACCCGGTAGGCAGGGGTTGGACCATAAAAATGGCAGTAGATAAAAGGTACGACAGAAAAGAAAAACAGAAGGAAACAACAGAAAAACAATCGAACAGAAAACAATACAAAAGGAAAGGATACAGGATGGCAGTAAGAATTATCGGAACCGGAAGTGCAATTCCGGATCGAATCGTAAAGAATGAGGAGCTGGAGACGTTTCTGGATACATCGGATGTATGGATCAAGGAACGAACAGGAATCGCAAGCAGACATGCGGCAACGACAGAGACTACTACATCTCTGGCAGCAGAGGCATGTAGACGGGCATTGGAAAATGCCGGAAAGAAACCGGAGGATATTGATATTATTCTGGCGGCTACGGTATCACCGGACTGTACGTTCCCTTGTCTGGCATGTGAGATCCAGGCGGCAATCGGTGCAGATCAGGCGGTTGCATATGATATCAATGCAGCCTGTGCAGGCTTCCTGTTTGCACTGAATTCGGCGACCGCATATATCGAATGTGGTATGTATAAGAATGCACTGATCGTAGGAGCGGAAGTCCTGACAAAAATTGTGGACTGGAATGATCGTTCCTCCTGTATACTGTTTGGCGACGGTGCCGGTGCGGCGGTCGTGGAAAAGCAGGAAGGTACGGAAGGTGTAACTGCAATGGTGCAGGGTGCAAACGGAAAGAAAGGTATGGCATTGTATCGGTACGAGGGTACTGTTACTAATCCGTTCCGTGAGGCGGCTGCGACGGAAGAAGAGGCACCCGGTACAGGTTATCTGGAGATGAACGGGCAGGAGGTGTTCCGGTTCGCCATTAGTCAGGTGCCGGAAAGTGTCCAGGAGGTACTTGATAAAGCCGGATGGCAGAAGGAAGAGGTTGGCCATTATGTGTTACATCAGGCGAATGCAAGAATCATTCAGTCAATTGCAAAGCGTCTCGGAGAGCCTGAAGAGAAGTTTCCGATGAATCTGCAGAATTATGGAAATATGTCATCTGCAAGTATTCCGGTATTGCTTGATGAATTGAATCGTGAAGGAAAGCTGGAGCGGGGTGAGAAACTGGTATTGTCCGGCTTCGGTGCCGGCCTGACCTATGGCGCAACTGCACTCATCTGGTAGCAGGGCTGGGTCTTGCAAAGATGTAAAAAATGGTATAAACTAGACACGTTAGAGGAAAGATAACATCAGAGCAGGAGGAGAAACATGTTAGATATTAAATTCCTTAGGGAAAACCCGGACATTGTAAAACAGAACATTAAAAATAAATTTCAGGACAGTAAGCTTCCGCTGGTAGACGAAGTAATTGAACTGGATGCAGAGAGTCGTAAGACACAGCAGGAAGCAGACAGTCTTCGTGCAGAGAAGAATCAGCTGTCCAAGCAGATTGGCGGCTTAATGGCACAGGGGAAAAAGGAAGAAGCAGAAGAGATTAAGAAGAAGGTTGCAGAATCTTCCTCCAGACTGGCGGAGTTAGAGGCTAAGGAGCCGGAGCTTCAGGAGAAGATTAAGAAGATCATGATGACGATCCCGAATATCATCGATCCATCTGTACCGATCGGTAAGGATGACAGTGAGAACGTAGAGGTAGAGCGGTTTGGTGAGCCGGTAGTTCCGGATTATGAAATTCCATATCATACAGAGATCATGGAGAAGTTTAACGGAATCGATCTGGATGCTGCACGCCGTGTGGCCGGTAACGGTTTCTATTATCTGATGGGTGATATTGCAAGACTGCATTCAGCAGTTATCGCATATGCAAGAGATTTCATGATCGACCGTGGATTTACGTATTGTGTTCCGCCGTTTATGATCCGTAGTGATGTGGTGACAGGTGTTATGAGCTTTGCAGAGATGGATGCCATGATGTATAAGATCGAGGGTGAAGATCTTTATCTGATCGGAACCAGCGAGCATTCCATGATCGGTAAGTTTATTGATACGATGATCCCAGAGGATCAGCTTCCGCAGACACTGACCAGCTATTCTCCATGTTTCCGTAAGGAGAAGGGCGCGCATGGTCTGGAAGAGCGTGGTGTATATCGTATCCATCAGTTTGAGAAGCAGGAGATGATTGTAATCTGTAAGCCGGAAGAGAGCAAGATGTGGTTTGATAAATTATGGCAGAATACGGTTGACCTGTTCCGTTCTATGGATATTCCGGTGCGTACACTGGAATGCTGTTCCGGAGATCTGGCAGATCTGAAGGTGAAGTCTGTCGATGTAGAAGCATGGTCACCGAGACAGAAGAAGTATTTCGAGGTAGGCAGCTGCTCCAATCTGGGAGATGCACAGGCAAGAAGACTGCGTATTCGTGTAAAGGGTACGGATGGACAGAAATATCTGGCTCACACACTGAATAATACAGTTGTAGCTCCTCCAAGAATGCTGATCGCATTCTTGGAGAATAATCTGCAGGCAGATGGCAGTGTGAAAATTCCAAAGGCATTACAGCCATATATGGGCGGAAAAACTGAAATTCGCTAGTGTAAAAAACTGAAAAATGTGATATCATAAAGGTAACATTAAAGTTACGAGGCAGAAACAGGTATATATGTAGTACAATATACCTGTTTTTTCTTCCTGACGAGAGTATTTGTGTACGGGGATTGATAGAAAATCTATTTTGATGAGGGTGATTGAATGGATAAAAAGGGACAGGAAGAAGATAAGAAGAATATCCCGAGGATCCGAAGTGAACATTTAGATGGTATTTACTTTTATAAGAATTTACAGACGGGATATTCCTATATTGAGGAGAATAGTTATTTGCCGGTTAAAATTATGGAACAGCAGGATTTTCTGGAGAGTATCTATCAGAATGACTGGATTGATTCTGAGGACCGGGGAAAAGTAATTAATCTGTACGAACGTATAAAACAAGGTATGACAGAATCGATACATATGCAGGAATTATCGGCAGAGATCCGGGTCAAGGAGCATTCACCCGGAAAAGAACTGGTGCGGATCCGGCTTTATCTGGACTTGGATGAACAGGGGCTGATCCGGGCTTATGTCGGAAAGGCGAAGATTCTGAGCAGAAAAGAGTTGGAAGATCGGGAGATTCTTATGAGTTTTTCAAATGATAAGAATCCGGCGATTTTCATTAACCGTATAGCACGGTTCATGGAGAAAAATCCGGAGCGGCAGTATGCATTTATCCAGTTTGATATCCGGAAATTCCGTTATATTAATGAGACCTATGGCAGTGATAAGGGAGATGAGATCTTAAAGTACATTTCCGATACATTGGAGGTTATGTGCGACAATGATCATATCTATTGCCGGTTGTCGGCAGATTTGTTTGAAATCGTCACCTACTATAATGGCAGTGATGAGGAGATTCTGGAATTTATTGATATACTGGATGCCAGACTTCATCGGTGCGGAGATATCAGATTTCAGATGTCCTATGGAATCAGTATTGCACCTGGAACCTCCAAAGCTTATCGGAAGCATGGAGATGAAGCGGGATTGGCAAGAGTATACATTAAGAATTCTGTACTGAAGAAAGCAGCATTTTTTAATGCACTTCAGAAGCAGGATAATAATCAGGTTGCCCGGGTTGAGGAAATTGAGGAACAGGCACTGGAAAATGGAGAATTTCATATATATCTGCAGCCGAAATATACCTATGATAAGAACAGAGGAAAGATCGTAGGAGCAGAGGCACTGGTGCGTTGGATTGATTCGGAGAATCACATCAAATCACCGGCAGAATTTATTCCGATATTTGAGAAGAATGGATTTATATTGAAGCTGGATCAGTTTATGTGGGAAGGTTGCTGCCGGCTGCTTCGGAAGTGGATGGATGATGGACGGACACCGGTACCGATTTCGGTAAATGTATCCAGAAACTATCTCGGTAAAACCGATGTTGTAGGCTATATCCAGAATTTGATTAAAAAATATTGTATTCCGATTGAATTGTTACAGATTGAGATTACTGAGACGGCAGAGAATCAGGAGACGATTCAATATGCGAATGACTTTAAGACAGCAGGATTTACACTGATGATGGACGACTTCGGATCCGGGCTTTCTTCACTCAGTATGTTAAAGGATACACCGTTTGATGTGCTGAAAATGGACCGGTTATTCCTGGATGAGTGTCTGGAGAATGAACATGGTAAAACAATCGTGTCCCATGTGATATCCATGTCCGGCGATCTGGGACTGGATATTATTGCAGAAGGTGTAGAGACTAGAGAACAGGCAGACTTCCTGTATGATCACGGATGTCAGACGGCACAGGGCTTCTATTTCTCAAGGCCGGTTCCGGCAGCAGAGTTTGAGAAAATGTGGGTTTCACAGGAAAACGGAAATGAGAAGAAAGAAAAGTAAAAAAAATTGCATAATGAATACCATTATAGTATAATAGTCAGAACGCTACGTATGATAAAACATCGCAATTGCGATATTAAAAAAAAGGAAAGGCAAAGGAGAAAAAAATGGATAACAACGAAATGAACAACAGCGGTGTAGGAGAGAATTCTTCAGATGTGAACGCAACAGTAGATAGTCAGTATACTGAAACTACGCAGGATACGGGTTATACGGCAGGTGATTATAAGTCATATACCTATACCGCACCGGATGCAGGCTCATTTAACGGAGTAGAGGAACCTAAAAAAGGAATCGGCATTGCAGCATTGATCTTAGGTATTGTGAGCTTAATTGCATGGTGTCTTCCGTTTATGGGATACCCGGTAACAATTGCAGGTCTGGTTCTTGGTATTATCGGCATTAAGAAGAGTGTAAAGGGTATGTCGGTTGCAGGTACGGTTATGTCAGGTATTGGTCTGATTATAACGATTATTAATTCAATTTTAGGTGTTATGCTTGCAGTGAACAATATGAACTATTAATAATAGTGTCAGATCAGATTTAAGAAGACTGGAAAGGGAGAGGTTTCGTAAGAAATCCTCTCCCTTAGTTTGTGTTAAGACCTCGAACCTTCGGAGCCCGATGGGCTCGATTATATAAAAGAACTCCCCAAAAGTTTTAGCTAAGTGACGGGGAAATGCGCGAGACGGGGTGCATGGCGTCCGGTGGACGCCGTCATATGCACCGACCGAAGCGGAAGCGAAGACCTCGAACCTTTGGAGCCCGATGGGCTCGATTATATAAAAGAACTCCCCAAAAGTTTTAGCTAAGCGACAGGGAAATGCGCGAGACGGGGTGCATGGCGTCCGGTGGACGCCGTCATATGCACCG
>CABQJA010000057.1 GCA_902464345.1 uncultured Clostridium sp. | reverse complement strand
GGATATAATTGACGAATCGGGACAGACAAAATATTATGAATATGATATTCTAACCGGAGTTAGAAAAGGCTAATGACAAAAGGAGGATATCATATGTCTACATCAAAAAATGAAAAGCTGCTGAAGGGAAAAGATCTGATATCGATTGGTATCTTTTCTGCGATTTATTTTGTGTTGAATTTTGTCTGCATGCTGGTGAGCGGGTTACATCCGATCATCTGGATTCTGATGCCGGCCCTGATCGCAGTCGTGACCGGGATCCCGGTTCTTCTGATGTGTGCGAGAGTGCAGAAGTTTGGTGCTATTCTGCTCATGGGTATG
Source organism: uncultured Clostridium sp. (assembly GCA_902464345.1). Classification (GTDB taxonomy): domain Bacteria; phylum Bacillota; class Clostridia; order Lachnospirales; family Lachnospiraceae; genus CAG-632. The sequence continues at coordinate 12,404 of CABQJA010000057.1, read as the reverse complement.
GTGACAGGACTTCTTTATTTTGTAACCGGTCAGTTTACCGTGATTCTGCTGATTACATTTGCAATTGCATGTATTCTGGCAGAGGTGATCCGACTGCTTACGGGATATGATAAATTCTGGGGCAATGCCGTTGCGTTTGCCTGCTTTTCACTTGGTATGGTAGGTTCCCCGCTTCCAATCTGGCTGATGAAGGAGAGTTTTCTGGCACAGATTTCGAGCCAGGGAATGGCGGAGTCTTATGTGGAAGCACTCCGTAATCTGTCGTCTACCGGTATGCTGGTAGTTCTGTTTCTGGCACCGATCGTTGGAGCATTTCTTGGAGCCCTGATTGCAAAGGGAATGTTCCGGAAGCATTTTGAAAAAGCGGGTATGGTATAAGATGAGCAAGAACAGGAAGTATTTACAGCTGGATCCCAGGGCCGGACTTCTGATTCTGATTCTGGCGAATGTGATTACCTTGATCCAGAATGATCCTGTATTTCAGGCAGTCTGGATTGGAGTTCTGGCATTGCTTTATATTCTGGGTGGTCAGGTGATCGGAGGATTGAAGTTCCTTTTTGCGTATATTGTGCTTTATGCGATCGAGTGGTTTCTGCTGCCAATGGCACCGAAGACAGTGGTTACCAGCTTTGCAATATTCATTAATTATGCACGGAGAATGTTTCCGTGTCTGATGATCGGCTGGTTCATGATCCGTACGATCTCTCTTCGGGAGTTTGTCGCAGCCCTTCGGGCACTTCATATTCCGCAGAGTGTGATCATTCCGATTTCTGTAACGCTACGGTACTTTCCGGCGATCCGGGAAGAGGGCGGACATATCCGGGATGCCATGAAGCTGAAGCAGATACGGGGCTTTGAGAAGGTGGAGGCATTTGTTGTGCCATTTATGATGTCAGCCGTGAATACGGCGGAGGAGCTATCGGCGGCAGCCGTTACCAGAGGAATTGAGAATCCGGTAAAAAAGACGGGGACGATTCAGCTGAAGCTTCGGAGATATGATTTCCTGTGGATGGCAACAGGAGTCGGATTCACAGTAGCGGCAATTATATTGCGGTGACAGGAGATAGACAATGATTTCGATAGAAAATGTGTCATTTGGATATACAGAAAATAAAAATATGCTGGAGCATGTGACGCTGGATATACCGGCGGGAGAGTGTATTCTTTTCTGCGGTGAAAGCGGATGCGGTAAAACAACGGTTACCAAGCTGGTCAACGGACTGATTCCTCATTTTACGAAGATCGATCACATGGAAGGCAGCGTGACGGTAGCGGATCAATCGGTCACGGATCTGGAGGTCTATGAACTGGCGAAGCTGGTAGGCTCTGTATTTCAGAATCCCAAGAGTCAGTTCTTTCATCTGGATACGGATGGTGAGCTGGAGTTCGGACTGGAGAATCAGGGAGTTGCGCCGGAGGAGATCCGCAGGGCGGTGGAACGGACAGTGACACAGCTGGGAATTGAGCCGCTGATGGGACGAAATGTATTTGCATTATCCGGTGGAGAAAAACAGATGCTGGCATTTGCCAGTGTGTACGCAATGAATCCGGAAATCTATATGCTGGATGAACCAACGGCGAATCTAGATGAGGATGCGATCCGGAAGCTGCGCGAGCAGATCATTCTGTTGAAGAAGCAGGGAAAAACGGTGGTGATTGCAGAACACAGACTGTTCTTCCTGGCAGATATTATAGACCGGGCCGTGTATATCCGAAACGGCGAGATAAAGCAGATATTCAGCGGGGAAGAATTTCAGGCATTATCGGATGAGGAACGCATATCCATGGGGCTTCGGACCATCCATCAGACAGAGCTTCGACTGAAACCGGCAGGAAATATAGAATCGACAGGCGGTGAAAAGATAGTCGGAAGTGAAGAAGCATCTGGAAGTGAAGCGGCGTCCGGAGGTGGAGAAGCATCTGAAGGTGAAGAGGTGTCCGGAGGTGGAGAAGCGTCCGGAAGTAACAGTGCGGATTCCGGGTTATGTGTCAGGGATCTTAGCTGCGGATATAAGAAGTCACCGGCGGTATTTGAGAATCTGTCTTTTACGGCATATCCGGGAGAGGTTCTGGGGATAACCGGGCATAACGGTGTGGGAAAGTCTACGCTGATCCGATGTCTTTGTGGATTATTGAAGGAAAAGGGCGGAAGTATCACACTGAATGGCCGGATCCTGAAGCCGAAGCAGCGGCAGAAAGCCTGTTATCTGGTGATGCAGGAGGTAAATCATCAGCTATTCTCGGATACGGTTTTCGGGGAATGTGAGCAGCTGGGAACCGCAGATCCGGAAGAGATTCGGCGTGTGTTAAAGCATTTTGATCTGGATGGATATGAGGATGTGCATCCGATGGCATTGTCCGGCGGCCAGAAGCAGCGACTGGCAGTAGCGACGGCGGTATTATCCGGAAGAGAGGTGCTGATCTTTGATGAGCCGACGAGCGGTCTGGATTACCGCCACATGATGGAGGTCTGCCAGATTACGAAGCAGCTGGCGAAGGACGGGCGGATCGTACTGGTGGTATCACATGATAAGGAATTTATGCAGGAGGCATGCGACCGACTGCTGACATTAGGAGGAGGGAAATAAATGGAGGATGCATTTCAGAAGATACAGCAGGGACTGCTTCTGGCGCAGAGCAACGGATGCAGTGTGTATCAGTTCAGCAATGAAACCGGCGAGGGAACCATGACCTGCTATGAAGTATTTCCGGGAGCAATGCTCAGCTTTAATGATTTCCATATGGCCTATTTTGAGTCGGAATATGTTCCGGGAAGAGATATTTTTGCAATCGATCACTGCAGGGAGGGAAGGATGGAGTACCTTGCTGCGGAGAATGCATATGCATATGTGGAGGCGGGAGACATGAAGATGGATCGCAGGCTGACACACACAGGCAGATTTGTGTTCCCGGCGAGTCATTATCATGGGCTGACGGTTGCATTTGATATGAGTCAGGCGGTTGCGGCACTGGGCGAAGAGGTAAAGGATTTTCCGGTTGATCTGACCGGCCTTCAGGCGAAATACTGTCCCGGAAAATATCCGTTTCTCGTCCGGGGAATGGAGGGAGCAGAGCGGATCTTCGGGGAGCTGTATCAGGTGCCGGCAAAGATCCGGATCCCATATTTTAAGATTAAGATTCTGGAGCTGTTGCTCTATCTGGAGGCACTGGAGCTGCCAAAGGAGCAGGAGGAGCGACCGTATTATTATAAGACCCAGGTAGAGAAGGTGAAGGCAATTCAGGAATTTCTGGCAGAGCATATGGCAGAAAATTATACCCAGGAGGAGCTGGCAGCACGCTATGAGATTTCTCTGACCGGAATGAAGAACTGCTTTAAGTCGGTATATGGGGTGTCACTGGGAGCGTGGCTGACGGACTATCGGATGAATCAGGCAGCGGAGCTGCTTCGGTCAAGGCGGGAAATGAGCATCGCAGAGATCGCCGGCAGGGTCGGCTATGACAGTGCCAGCAAGTTTGCGATTGCGTTTCGAAAGGTGATGGGAATGGCTCCGCTGGAGTACCGGGGCGCCATTCGTTAATGAGAGAGATCCGGTTATAAGATCGGAAGCAATATGAAAAGCAGTATGGAAAGGAAGTTGTGGAGTCGAATATGGATACAAATAAGGAAACAAAGAATCAAAAGACCGGACAGAAGAAGCAGAACTGGCTGGGGATCCTGTTGGGTTATGCCAGGGATTACCGGAACCGGTTTACCGGCTCGGTGGTTTTATCGATCATCAGTATTGTAGCGGGGTTATTCCCATTCTTCTGTATGTACCGGATTATCTGCGGATTTGTGGATGAGACCGTAACGGCCGGAATGATCTGGTTGTGGTGCGGGCTGGCACTGGCGGCATATGTGATCAAGATCGCCTGCTTTGCAGGTTCTACCGGTCTGGCGCATCAGGCGGCCTATTACATATTGGAGAATCTGCGTCTGCGGGTAGCAGACCGGTTCCTGCATGCACCGCTTGGAGAAGTACAGGGACATACGATCGGAGAGATTAAGGGAATCATCGTTGATAAGATCGAGAATATCGAACCGCCGCTGGCACATATGATACCGGAGGGCTCCGGTCATGTGGTGCTCCCTATCGTGAGCTTTATTGCTCTGGCGGTGATTGACTGGCGGCTGGCACTGGCATCCCTTATGACATTTCCGGCAGCACTGGTCTGTATGGCACTGACATTTAAGATCAGTGGTAAGAACTATGAGGCATACAATCAGGCGAATGCCTATATGAATAGCATGATCGTGGAATATGTCGAAGGCATCGAGGTTATTAAGGCATTCGGACGTGCCGGTGTCTCTTATGACAAATATGCGAAGTCCATTACCGATTATCGGACCTTTATTATTAAGTGGCTTTCGTCTACCTGGGTAACAATGAAGCTGGCATTTGCACTTTTCCCATCAACATTGATCGGAACTCTGCCGGTAGGACTGGCACTTGCCAATCATGGCATAATTACAGCACCGGAAGCGGTATTGGGCGTTATGCTTTCCATCTCAATGGTCAGCTCATTAGCCAGACTGGAGGTATTCTCCAATGAGATGAAGCAGGTGCAGATGACTGTAGAAGATCTGCAGGTATTTCTGGAGATGGAGGAACTCCCGGAACCGAAAACCGAGAAAGAGATAAAGGGCAATGCCGTAGAGCTGAAAAACGTGCATTTCTCATACAATAAGCAGGCGGAGGATGAGGTTCTGCATGGTGTTGACCTTGTGCTTCCGGAACACAGCTTTACCGCACTGGTAGGACCATCCGGTGGCGGTAAATCCACAGTAGCAAAGCTGATCGCAAGATTCTGGGATGTAACCGAAGGGGAGATTACGATCGGTGGAGTGAACATAAAGGATATGACGCTGGATCAGCTGTCTAAGAAGGTTAGCTTTGTAGCACAGGATAATTTCCTGTTCCGGTGTTCGATTCTTGAGAATATCCGGCTGGGAAATCCGGCGGCCACGGATGAGGAGGTCAGGGAGGCAGCCAGAATGGCACAGTGTGAGGAGTTTATCCTGAAGCTGCCACAGGGCTATGATACACCGGCGGGAGAGGCCGGAAAGCGGCTGTCCGGTGGTGAAAAGCAGAGAATCTCGATCGCACGTATGATGTTAAAGGATGCGCCGATCGTCATTCTGGATGAGGCAACGGCATTCACGGATCCGGAGAATGAGGATCGGATCCAGCAGAGTATTGCCGCTCTGACAAAGGATAAGACACTTCTGGTAATTGCACACAGATTGTCGACGATCCGGCAGGCGGATAATATTGTGGTTCTGAAGCAGGGAGCTGTTCTGGCACAGGGCAGACAGGAGGAATTACTGGAGACCTGTCCGCTGTATCAGGATATGTGGCAGGCACATATCGGGGCCAAGGCCTGGGCGGTATCAGCAGAACGAAAGGAGCAGGGAGCAAATGTTTAAGACAATCAAACGGATTATTGACTGGTGTGGTGAATTTCGGGGAAAGCTGTATGCCGGTTTTGTATGCTCGTTTTTCTCACATCTGTTTGCGGCAATGCCGGTTATGGTAGCTGCCTATACGATGGGAATGCTGGTTGATGCAGCCAGAGGAAAGGCGGATTTCGATTCCAGATGGATCGGCTGGAGTCTGATCGCATTACTGGTGCTGGTGTTCTTGCGGTTTCTTCTGGATTACCTGAGAGCCAGATGTCAGGAAGCCATCAGTTATGAGCTGATCGCAAGAGATCGTCTGGCTATCGGTGATGCCTTAAAGCGGGTGTCACTCGGATATTTCCAGCAGATGAATACGGGAAATATTCTGAATTCCATTACAACGGGACTTGGAACCATGGAAAACATGGGGATTCGAATGATCGATAATTTTGTGGGCGGATATTTAAACTTTCTGGTTATATTCCTTGCACTTTTGATCTTCAGTCCGTTAACGTCATTGATCGCACTTGCGGCAGCAGGTGTATCCTTCCTGTTTCTGCTGGTAGTGTCCCATTACAGTAAGAAGAATGCACCGGTAGAGGCGCAGGCGAACCGGGATATGACTGGAGCGGTTCTGGAGTATGCGAGAGGACTCTCGGTTGTGAAGTCTTTCGGACAGACGGGAGCATCTATGGAGGCACTGGCCGGAGCGATTGGTGACAGCCGTAGGATCCATCTGAAAATCGAATGGGGATACATTCCGGCGAACTGCCTGCATCTTCTGGCGTTGAAATGTGGTTCCGTAGGGCTGGCACTTGCAGCATGCTTCATGGGATTGAGCGGACAGATGGATTTTTCCATGATGCTGATGTTTATTTTCTTTTCCTTTGGAATCTTTGCAAGTCTGGAGCCGATCAGTGACAGTGCACATGTGCTGGGTGTCATTGAAGATGCTATGAACCAGCTAGATGCATTGAAGGAGAGCAATTACATTGACGGAGACGGTAAGGATATTCCGCTGGAGCATTATGATATTGAGTTCCGGAATGTGGATTTTGGATATGATACACGGCAGATCCTGAAGGATGTCAGTTTCCGGATCCCGGAGCGGACGTCAACTGCGATTGTGGGTCCATCCGGTTCCGGTAAGTCTACGATCTGTAACCTGCTGGCCAGATTTTATGATGTAAATGCGGGAAGTATTCTGGTGGGTGGACATGATGTCCGGGAGCTGACCTGTGACAGTCTGCTGACGAATATTTCCATGGTATTTCAGAATGTATATCTGTTCCATGATACGATCCGGGCCAATATCTGCTTTGGAAAGCCGGATGCGACAGAGGAAGAGATGATCGAGGTGGCGAAGCGGGCACGGTGCCATGATTTTATTATGGCATTGCCGGACGGTTATGATACGGTGATCGGTGAAGGCGGCGGTACATTATCCGGTGGTGAAAAGCAGCGGATCTCCATTGCCAGGGCAATGCTTAAGGACGCACCGATCATCATTCTGGATGAGGCAACCGCCAGCATTGATCCGGAAAATGAGCATCTGATTCAGAATGCGATTTCTGAGCTGACAAGGGGAAAGACCATCATTACGATCGCACATAGAATTGCAACGATCGAGCAGGCAGATCAGATCCTGGTCGTAGATGACGGAAGGATTGTACAGAGCGGTACGCATAAGGAGCTGATCGCCGAAGAAGGAAGATATCGGAACTTTATTGAGATTCGTCAGAAGGCGGAAGGCTGGAAGATTGCCTGATCCCGGAGCGTTTCTCTCTGGACAGCCCGCCGGTCATATGTGACTGGTCGGAATTGATAAATCTTGCCCGCTGGACAGCATCTTCACCATAACGGGAGCGGATGCTGTCGATAGCGGCATTTAATTTTGAAAGCTTTTCATTCTTTTCTGTATTAAATAAATCATATTGCTGCGTGTCTTCGCCGGAAATGTGACCGGTGGATACGCCCAGTTGCCGGATCGGCTCATGATTCCACATTTGTTCAAATAATCTGCAGGCAGCAGAGTATAAGACTTCCGTTACATTCGTCGCAGTTGGCAGCTGCATCTGATGAGATTGACGCTGGAAATTGTAATCTACGATGGTAACGGAAACCATGCTGATATAGGCATGATCCATGCGGATACGGGTTCCGATGGTTTCGCAGAGCGAGAGCAGAAAGGTTCTGGCGGTCTCGACATCCGTAACATCATAAGAAATCGTAATGGAATTACCATAGCTTTTGGCGGCACTCTTGTGATCGGTAACGATCTCTACATCGCGTCCGTTGGCATAGTTCCAGATCACCTCACCGTGCTTCTTAAAATGACCGCGAAGGACGGTGACATCTGATTTGGCCAGATCGCCGATTGTATGGATGCCGAGCTCATGCAGCTTACGGCTGGTAGAGCGGCCGACAAAAAAGAGCTCATTGACAGACAGAGGCCACATTTTCTCCGGGACCTCCGATGGAAATAAGGTATGAACCAGATTCGGCTTCTTAAAGTCCGAAGCCATTTTCGCCAGAAGACGATTGCTGGATACTCCGATATTGACGGTGAATCCGAGCTCGGAGTGAATCTCGTTTTTCAGACGTTCCGCAAAGGCAATCGGCTCCCCATACAGACGTGTGGTGCCGGTCATATCACAGAATGCTTCGTCAATGCTGTATTGCTCCACAACCGGAGCATAATTACGAAGGAGCTCCATAAGTTGATTGGAGCTCCTTACATAAAGGGCATAGTCAGGCGAAGCCACATAAAGTTCCGGACATTTCTTCCGGGCATTGACTAAAGGCTCGCCGGTACAGATACCGTATGATTTTGCCTTCATGGACTTAGCCAGAACAATGCCGTGCCGGTTCTCCTCACTTCCGCCGATGACGGCAGGGATATCGCGGATATCCTGTGCATCGGGATCCTGCTTCAGCCGGTTGACAGCTTCCCAAGAGAGAAAGGCACTATTTACATCAACATGATAAATGATAGGTTCTGGCATAATAAATCCTTAATAATAATTCTGATACTATAATACTATATCTTAAATCGTTTCAACCCGGATGGTATTGGTGTTACCGGATTTGCCATTGATCTGACCGCCGGTCAGGACAACGGTGTCACCAGGCTGTAAATGGAACAGATCCTTTGCCTGTGAAACCGCATGATAGAATACAACCTCAATGGAGTTAAAGGCTTCGCTTAATACCGGAGTCACACCCCAGCTTAAATTCAGCTTTCTCCATGCCTGCTCGGAGGTGGTCATACCGATAATGTCTACCGGACAACGGAAACGGCTGACCATTCGTGCCGTAGTACCGGTCAGGGAGCTGACTACGATACATTTAGCCTTTACGTCAACGGCCATAGCACAGGTCGCATGAGAAACCGCATCAATGTTGTTGTGGATCTCGAACTCGGTTCCGTTAAACCAGTGCTGATAATCAATATGCTGCTCTGTATATTCCGCAATCTCAGCCATGTTCTTAACGGCCTCAACCGGATGCTTGCCGGCAGCTGTCTCGCCGGACAGCATGACAGCGGAGCTTCCGTCATAAACGGCATTGGCAACATCGGAGATCTCCGCTCTGGTCGGACGCGGATTCTGGATCATGGACTCTAACATCTCGGTTGCTGTGATAACGCGCTTGCCGAGCAGACGACACTTCTTAATTAAGTACTTCTGAATGGATGGAACCTCCATAAACGGAATCTCAACGCCCAGATCACCACGGGCGATCATGATACCGTTAGCCAGCTCGCAGATCTCGTCAATGTGATCGACACCGGAACGATTCTCGATCTTGGCGATCACATCAATATTGGCACCGCCGTTTGCATCCAGGAAATCACGCAGATCCTGCATGTCCTGCTTTGTGGAAACGAAAGAAGCTGCAACAAAATCCACATCATTCTGAATACCGAAAAGCAGATCGTCCTTATCCTGCTCGCTTAAGAAATCATGATCCAGTAACCGGTTCGGGAAGTTCATACTCTTACGGTCGGATAATTCACCGCCGGATAATACGGTACAGACAGCGTTGCTGCCTTTCAGCTGTTCTACACGGAAGATAACCAGACCGTTGTTGACCAGGATTGTATCGCCGACCTTCAGATCATTGATCAGGTGGCTGTAGTTTACTGCGACCCTTGTCTCATCACCGACAATATCATCTGTAGTGAAGGTGAAGGTATCTCCTTCCTTTAAGGTGACCTTCTTATTTGCAAATGTTTTGATCCGGTATTCCGGTCCCTTGGTATCCAGCATGATCGCAATCGGAAGGTTTAATTTCTTACGTACCTTCTTGATCAGGTCGATCTTACTCTGATGCTCCTCATGCGTACCATGGGAGAAGTTCAAACGGGCTACATTCATGCCGGCATGGCACATTTTAATCAGAGTTTCCTCGTTTTCACATGCCGGACCGATCGTACAGATGATTTTTGTTTTACGCATAGCTGCTCTCCTTATGTCTTCCTATATTTATAATGGAACTTATTTTCGGTTTTATACTAACAAATATGGCGGTAGGATTCAAGGGTACGCAAGTAAAATAATGGTAAAGAAAGTGCAAGTTAGTGCCAGATCAGCAATCCTACGTGATAAAAAATAAATGCCAGTACAAGGGAGAACACCAGATAATAGATAACGGAAAGCGCAATCCATTTTTTTGAATGGTTTTCCCGGAAGGTTGCGGCAACGGTCATGGTACAAGGTACATTAAATACGATCGCCATGATAAAGCCCAGTGCCTGTGCCTTTGTGATCACCTGCGGCAGCAGCTGCATCATGCCCTCGGACATGCCGTTTAATTTGGCATTAAACGCCGCATTGACAATATCTGTGTTGCTGTACAGGGCATTCAGAACACCGAGCAGGGATTCCTTTGTAAACATGGATGAAATATATGCCATAAACATTTGCCAGGTCATGCCAAAGGTGCTGGTTACCGGCTCGATTACCTGACCGATGATGGACAGAATGCTTCCATTGTCAAACCAGTTATAGGAAAGAAGGTAAAAGACAATGGATACCAGTGTAATGACACGGAAAGCACGGATAAAAATGTCCTTGGCTTTTACAAGGGTAACCCGGATGATGTGACTCCACTTTGGCTTGTGGTACGGCGGGAGCTCCATGATAATACCGCCCTTGTCCTCTTCGCTGATCAGCTGTTTCTTAAAGATGCGTGATACCAGAAAGAGAGAACCGATGGTGGTCAGAAACATCAGCAGAATGATCAGCACGGCACCGATCGGACCGTAGAAAACAGCCGCCAGCATCGGAGCCAGAGAAAGGGTAGAACCGCAGGGAATGCTCCAGACAAGGATCATGGTGAGGAATCGCTGTCCGGAATTATCAATGACCCGGCTGCCTGCAACACCGGCCATATTACAGCCCATGCTCATAAGCAGAGAGCAGATGCTCTTGCCCTGCAGACCGAGACGCTCCATTGCAGAGTTAAAGACTACGGAGATCCGTGCCATATATCCGACGTCTTCGATGATTGCGAATGCAAAGGTAACACCCAGCACAAAGCCGGCCATAGAAACGGTAAAGGCAAGGACATTTGGCAGAGCGACGTAAACCAGTTCAGCAAGCGGCTTCCATACATTCAGAGCGGTCATAAGCTGTTCCAGCGGGTGACTGATAGCGGCTGCCAGTCCAAAGGCAATGGACATGACCGGAGTGGCAACCAGCATTGCAACGACCAGTGTGGCAACAATGATCCCCAGAGCGATCCATTTACCGGAATGAGCCCCTAATGCCTTTCGGTCAAAGCGGTTTAAGGTCGCTTGGGTTCCGGTCTTGGTTACAGTACCGTCCAGAAGCCGGTCAATGTATTCGTATTTATGCTTTCCGGATGCCATGAGCCCGTCTGCTGTTTTTTCAAGCTCAAAGATGGCAGATTTCTCTTTGGAAAACAGAGGAGATTCTTCCTGCTGTGCCACCAGAGTATCGAAGGAAAGACGAGTGTCGGCAGTGTAGCTCCGGATAAAATCGTCGGCTGCAGGTATCCGGGCAGAGGAAACGGCATTGGCCAGAGTTTCCTTCAGGGCACCGTAGCGTTTGGCATCAGAGGCAACAAATCCAATCACCGGAATTCCCATTTTCCGGCTGAGCTTCTCAACATCAATCTGCAGTCCTTTCTGCTGTGCGACATCCATCAGATTTAAGATAAGGATGACCGGTGTGGAGATTCCGATAAAATCCGTATACATATAAAGGGAACGTTCCAGCTGGGAGCTATCGACCAGGATCGCAACCAGATCGGCGGCACCGGAACGGATATAATCCGAAGTGATCCGCTCCTCATTGGACTCGGCGGATAAGCTGTAGCTGCCGGGCAGATCAATAACATCATATTCTATTTTATTATATGTAAAGCTGCCGGTCTTGCGCTCGACGGTCTTGCCGGGCCAGTTGCCGATATGCTGGTGTGAGCCGGTAAGACCATTGAATACGCTGGACTTTCCGGAGTTTGGCTGACCGAGCAGTGCGATTGTTTTTTTCATTCCCGATTTCCTCCTTTGATCTCAATTTTATTGCAATCCTTTTTGCTCAGGGCAACAATGGAATCGCGACAGTAAAATAAAACAGGCTGTCCCTTCAGATTCTGGATCACTTGTACCGGGCTGCCCTCTACAATCCCGATACCAATGAATCTGGATAGCAGATGGTGACTGCCATTGACAGAACTGACATATCCGGTATAGCCGGCATTGGCTTCAGATAATTTCATAATAGATCCTCCTTATTCTTGTGTAGTGATAACTAACCGGAATTAGTTTAGTATGAACCTGTAAATATATCTATATCCAAGTCGATAAAAAAGGTCTGTTTAGCCACGCATTTAAATGACGTTTGCTTTTTCAAAATGCAGAAATTATAATAAATATATGGAATACAGGAGAAGAAAAAACATGAAAAAAGATGATTTTGCAAAAAGTATACAGGAATTTATGGAGGGCAGAAGAAATCTGGCCGAACTCTCTCAG
>CABQJA010000056.1 GCA_902464345.1 uncultured Clostridium sp. | reverse complement strand
CTTGGAAATCCAATTACTGATGTCTGCATAAACCATACCTCCAACCTGTTAATTCTTTTATGAAAGTCATTATAATTGGATTTGCAGCATTTGTATAATACATAAAAAAACGCATTATCCATAGTTTAAAACTATGGATAATGCATCATCTCACCACTCATGGGAGCTCAATTTCATTTTATAAATATCCTGCCGGATTGACTGCAGTTCCATTTACAATAATCTCAAAATGAATATGTGGTCCTGTACTGTCTCCGGTATTACCGGTCTTTGCGATTACCTCGCCCTGATCTACGTACTGTCCTGCACTTACCTGAATAGAACTTAAATGTGCGTATCTGGTCTTTACACCATCCCCGTGGTCGATCACTACACAGTAACCATATCCACCGGACCAGCCTGCGGATACGACACGACCTGCTCTGGAAGCACGGCATGCGGTTCCTACCGGAACACCCCAGTCAATACCCTTATGGATGGTTCCCCAACGGGCACCGAATCCGGAAGTCAACGTTCCGTATGTTGTCGGCCGAATGTACGTCGGCAGTGGCATGGTACCACGTTCTACAATCTTAGGAACGGCTTCTGTATTGATCGCCTGCTTAATAATCTCACGTCCGGTCTCTGCACCGTTATTATAGCTTACAATTGCCGTTACGGTCCGGTTACCGGTCTGTGGCTCCTGAATCACCGTATCATCGCCAACATATTTATTCGGATTATCCACATACTGTACGTCAGCCTCATAATCCTCGGTATATGTGGTCTGCTCCCGCATTACAACAGAAAGCTCCGGCTTCGGAACCATGACTACGATCTGGTCACCAACTAAAATATTGGAATCGATCTCCATACCTTCGTTGATTGCCAGAAGCTCACTGGTTGTCATACCGTATTTATCTGCGATCGTGGACAGACAGTCACCTGCCTGCACCTGATAAACTTCATTGTTCTCCTGCTCTTTGGTAATACTCTCATACGCTGTCTGTACATCACTCAACTGATCCTGAGAAGCATAGGTCTCAATTACCTCAATGTTCTCCTGGAACTCCACTGACAGGATACCGTCCTCTCCTACGTTTGCAGAAGCATCTGCAACTGTCGGATTGCCCTCTGCATCAGCAGCTAAAACCGGCGGATTATTCGCGGTCTTGGAAGCATTCACCACATTCGTTGTCATAGCTCCCACTTCCTGCTTATTCTCTGATGCCAGCTCGATCAGGAACTCGTCATTGGTATCGTAGTTATTCTGTACCTGCTCTAATACCTGCAGTACCTCCGCTTCACTGGAAAGTGTAACGGTATAATCATTGATCTTCAGTGTATATGCCAGTGCCTTATTATCCACTATGCATGCCTGCAGCTCCTGATATACATTCCGCTTCAGTGCCTCTGCATCCTCAGCCTTTCCAAAGCTCTTCTTGACTGGCTCATATGCCACTTCAGCATCTACAAGTGTCAGGGCATCGGACTGTGCATTCAGCTCCAGACGTGCCTGCTCATAGGCTGCCTGTGCCGCCTCCTTGCTTTCTGCTGTTCCCACACTCTTGCCATTGATCAGAATCTGATATCGTTCCTTTACAAAATCACCATTTACAGCAACCGGGAATGCTAACAGTGCAACACTTGTTGCGATAAACAAACCACGGTATATCTTTAGTTTTCTGCGAATCGTTCCCACATTGCCACGTTTCATTTTATTGTCACGTTTCATTTGTCTGACTCCTGTTTCAATTCTAAATCACTTTGTAACATTTTCGTAACAATTATAGCAGTCTTTCATTCTTTTGTAAAGTCTTATTCCCGGCGACACATTTATGTCCGGTGATTGACTTTTCCAGCTTCCTTTTCTATACTGATAATAGATTATAAATGGAAGTGTCAAAATGAATCATAAACGGGTTTCTCTTTCCAATTTAAAACCGGGAATGCAGGTCGCGGATGATGTTTACAATCAGAATTACCAGCTGATCCTGCCAAAGGGCGTGGTTATTACGGAACAGATTTTACCCCGCCTGGTCTACTATGGCATTAAACAGGTATCCGTTTTTGCCGAGGCCCCTTCCGAAACGTTTTCCGTTTCCAATACCCCGGAGTCCCCGAATGTATATAAAACCCATGCGCAGCGTATTCGTGAAAGTGCGGATTTCCTGCAGTACAGTGATGCATTTTATGAGGCAAAGGATCATTTCCAGTACACTCTGACCGATATTGCCGAACGTGACACCCAGATCAACATTGATCAGATGTTTGAAACGACCGCCGACATCCTGAAGCACGCCAGTACCTCCTATCAGGTATTTGACATGCTCCATAATATGCGTCATTTTGACGATTCTACCTTCGCCCATTCTCTGAATGTGTCCATCATCTGTAATATCATGGGGAAATGGCTGCATCTTCCGGAGGAAGACACCAGACTGCTGACGGTTTCCGGTCTGCTTCACGACATCGGAAAACTGCTGATTCCATCCGAAATCATTACCAAGCCGGGACGTCTGACTGCAGAAGAATATGAGACGATCAAGCAGCATTCCCGACTCGGTTACCAGCTGTTATCCAAGCAGGATCTGGATCCCCGGATCGCCCAGGTTGCACTCTGTCATCATGAGAAATACGATGGCAGCGGATATCCTCTGCATATTTCCGGGACTAAAATCCCTGCCTTTGCCCGTATTGTCTGCATTGTGGACATCTATGAAGCGATGACGGCCGACCGGGTATATCGGAAGGGCATCTGCCCGTTTGAGGTTATCCGTCAGTTCGAGGCAGAAGGATTCCAGAAATACGATACGGAATTTATCCTTACATTTTTAAAAGGAATCGTTCAGACCTATCTGCATGAAACCGTGCTTTTAAACAACAACGAACAGGGCGAGATCGTCATGGTAAACGAAAACTCCCTGTCACGTCCTATGATCCGTACTTCAGACGGATTTCTCGATCTGTCCAAAAAGCCGGAGCTTGAAATTATTCAGATTCTTTGAGTTTGCTGAAGCATATGAACCACTTCATCCATCAGGCCTTCTACATCATATCCTTCTGCATCCACCGTTATATCCGCATACTTCTCATAAAGCGGGATCCGCTCATCATACAGATCCTTTAATGTCTGTCCATCCTTCAGTACAACACCGCGCCGACGGATATTTCCCAGCCGACTGCAGATTGTTGGATAAGACAGCTTCAGATATACAACCGTTCCGATTTCCCGGAAATGATTCATTGCCTCTTCGCCGTAGATGACACTGCCACCGGTTGCGATCACATGCTTATCGGCCTCGATTCCGGCATTCACCGCATTTTCGATGCGGATAAATTCCTCTTCGCCCTCCTGCGCTATGATTTCCCGTAATAACCGGCCTTCCTTTTTCTGGATCAGCAGATCCGAATCAGTAAACTCATAGCCCAGAACCTTTGCCAGCACAACCCCGATCGTACTCTTACCGCATCCCGGCATTCCGATCAGAATAACATTGTTTCCCTTCATTCCACCTGTCCTCCTATGCTTTCTTTCGTACGGAATATCCGAAGCTTCCAAGCTCCGCTCCCATCTCGTAATACCGTCCATGGGAATACGCCAGAGGCTTGGCCGCAGAAAGATCAAATGTACCCTTTTCATTCATATATTCGTCACTGACCTGAACATTCACTACCTCTGCAATGAACATATCATGGCTGCCAAGCGGAACAATTTCTTTCACTTTACATTCAATATTTACAGGACTTTCCATAATGATCGGCGCATTCACCTGCTGTGCCTCTCCCTTTGTCAGTCCTGCTGCCCGGAACTTGTCCTCATCCCTGCCGGAACGGACACCGCAGTAATCAGTGGCCTTTAACAGCTCCTCGGTTGTCAGATTCACGACAAATTCTCCCGTTTCCTTGATCATCGGATACGAATAGCGTTCCGGACGAACCGATATATATAACATTGCCGGATCCGAACAGATCGTTCCGGTCCATGCAATGGTCAAAACATTATCATTGCCTGCTTTATCCCGACAGGTTACCAGCACCGCCGGTAATGGATATAACATATTCCCAGGTTTCCAGCTTACTTTACTCATTGTAATACCCTTCTTTCTCATTTTCTATACTCCACACTCAAGAATACTTTGTCCCTGCGATTTTGGCAAGTCCTATTGTCAAAAAGTCCTGAAAAATGGTATGATGTTACCAGACTTGAAAGGAGGCCACACGATGGCAGCACAATATCTGGACATTGAAAATGTTCCTGAAGATTTACAGAAAAAAGTACATCAGAATCTGGCATTCCGCACCGGAAACTTCGTCTGGAGGATCAAGTTCAACACGCCGTTAAACCCTTCCACCGTAAACGCTTCCACGATGTATCTGACCAATGAGATGGGGGCACCTGTGAATGCCAACATCCGATATAATCCGGATACCAATATGATTGAAATCGAACCGGCCCAGGCCTATGCAGAAGGCGTTTTTTACTATCTGAACATCTCTACCAAGGTCCGTTCCAGAGGCGGTCAGCAGTTAAAAAAACCGATTCAGATCAAGTTCAAGCTATGATACCCGGTCCTTAACAAATCCCAGAAACATCTCCCATTCCTGCGGATTTTCTACATAATATAAAGGGCACTCCTTGCCCGTCACATCATAATGCCGGATGACATCCGTCTCCGGATCCAGATGATAATACTTGCAAAGCTCTGCCGTCAGTGCTACACATTGATTATATGTAACCGTTGCAAATTCTCCGCTTTCATCCGGATGACAGCACTCGATCGACAGACTGTATGAGTTCGCTTCATTCGAAGCATATGCTACCTCATTCAGAGGCACGCACTGTATGATTTCTCCATCTAACCCAATAATAAAATGACTGCTGGCGGATGTAATCTGCGTCGTTGCCAGTCCCTCGAAATAATCCCGGTTTGCCTGTGCGGATGTCCCCGGATTGGCCGTGTAATGAATCACGATCTTCTTTACATTCTTTAACTCCGTCCCCGGTCTCGAATACGGATTCACCGTCAGAAATTCCTCCTGGATATCCAGATCCGGAAACTGCTCTGACGCTGATACGATCGGTTCTGCATGGAATTCCGGTTTTAGCCGTTCCATCAGCCCGACGGCTCCTTCCTTCGTACCGCCCGTCGCCTGAATCAGAAATATCGCTCCCAGAATAACCGCCAAAACGCCACCGGCTATCGGCATAACTTTACACATCTTCTGCATGCGTTTCATCTTCTGTTGATTATGCTGTTCTTCCCTGCTGCCCACTGAAGCTCTCTCCTTTTCTTCCGTTGCTGACTGCTCCGCAGATAAATCGTAACTGCGTACTATGTATCCTGCAATCCCTCCGGCTTCCTGCCACGGAATCCGGTTCGTTCCGTTGGCAGAAAACCTATCTGCAAAGCAGCCGGCATACTGGTATCTCATCAAATCCTTCCCTGTCAGGAAGCCCATGTTCTCGTTCTATACGACTGCTGAATTGTCATCATCTATAAATTATTCTATGCTATAGTTTTTTAAATGTTCCTTCCGATACCTGTCTCCGCTTCATACTTTATTCCTTTTTCCCTATGAAAACTTTTAGAAATTCTGACATTTTTCTTAATTGTATTCCCGTACCAAGTACGATATAATAACAATAATATATCTATCCGTAACCTGCCTTGTACAGGCATAAATAACGCATTACCAAGGAGAATTTTATGCTGGAAAAAGCCATTGCAATTGCAGTTGAAGCTCATCGCGGACAACTGGACAAAGCCGGACAACCATACATCCTGCATCCCATGCGTGTCATGCTGGCCGGAAAAACCCAGGAGGAAATGATCTGCGGGATTCTGCATGATGTCATCGAAGATACTCCGATTTCTATTGAAATGCTGCAGGCGGAAGGCTTCTCGCCGGAGGTCCTGAATGCACTGCGTTTATTAACCCATGACCGTAAGGTGCCATATCAGCTTTATATTGAGCAGCTGTCTGCCGACCGTCTGGCAACCCAGGTGAAGTTATATGATCTTCATGACAATATGAACCGCTCCCGTCTCGGCATGCTGACGGTTGAGGATGAACGCCGCATGGCCAAATACCAGCGTTCCTACGAGTATTTATCGCAGATCCAGAATTCCCGTGATCTACCGTAAATCTTTGCATAAATAAACCCTCTGTACAGGAGAATATCACATCTGACCTTATGTGATACCATCCTGCACAGAGGGTTTTCTTTTAACTCTGACTTCTGTTATTTTGCAGCCGTGTATGTATCGATCACAGCCTCTGCCTCCCCTTTGTCATCGCATACACAGAGGATCACACAGTTACCGGCAGTTTCAATCACCGGATTCTCAAGCTTCGGAACCTCATTGGCATTGTAGCTCTGGAATGACTGGAGCTGAGCGGCTACACGATTCTGAACCGCTGTCTTGATCGTATCCACATCCTCTGCTGTCTTTGCCTTAATAACCGCAATCTCTTCTGCGGTTGCATTCGTACTCAGGTAAGCCTTGCCGGAATCCACGATTTCCGCATCAATTCCGTAAAGAGCCAGCACCTTATCCAGCGCTACCTCAGAAAGCTGATCCTGAAAGGTTACGGATGCCTTCATATCATCTGCTAGTGCAACCGGATCAATATCAACATCTGCATTGCCGTTTCCGCAGCCTGCAAGTCCGAGCACCATCATAGCTGCCAGACCGGCAACTACTGCTTTTTTCATTTTTTTCCACATCATTTTCATAGCCACATCCTCCTAATTTATCTCATATGTGTTGTTCTTCAGGTAATTCAACCAAACCGCACAATATTCCTTATTACAATGCACGCCATCCGTGCTGGCATTTGCCGGAAGTGCTCCGTCCGGGCCTGCGAGTGCAGACGCAACATCCAGATATACAACATTCTGATCCTTGCATACCTGCTCTACCATTTCATTAAAATGCCTTACATTATCATTATTATAAATCGGATCCGTCGCAGAACGTGCTGCCGATACCGGAATAATGTTCTCAACATAAATGATGGCATCCGGCTCCAGCTGCTTTACATCATGAAGCAGCTTCGTATACTGCTCAATAAACAGATCATCATACGGCCAGCCCAGCTCATTTACGCCAAACATAATATATATCTTCTTATATTTCTCCTCCTGAAGTGCGTCCATAACGGTCACCGTTCGTCCGTCCTCCAGCGTTACGATCTTATCTTCATAAATCCTTGAAATACTCAGTCCCTTCGAGCAATATGCCTTAATATTGCTGAGACTGGTATACAGCATAAAGCCCTCCGTCCGGGAATCTCCGATAAACAGTGCATCATCAAAATATGAATCCTCTACCTGTTTATCTACCTTTATATATTCCCGATTCACATCGCTCGGACTTACCTTCGGTGTACCAACTGTATATAAATAAAGCTTCTGCCGCTCTACGGCCTTGCCATATTCTCCGGAATGATTGCTCCCGACAAGCCCTCCTGCCGGCTTTTTCGTGAATATTATCACCGCCGCAACGATCAGGCAAACTACAACAATTCCCGTAATAATGAGCAGATTCCGTTTTCTGGCACGTTCTTTATAACTGCTTTTATAATTTAGAGGCATGACTGCATTCCTCCCTGAACTGTTTCTTCCTTATTATTTCCTTTTAATGCGGTGTTTATTATAGCACGGTTTCATAAAAATAACTATCCCCAAATCTTACATTTTTCTGTATTAACCGCCTCTTTTTATGTGCATCTGTAACAAATTTAATGGTCGATTTTCTCTGCCACATATGGTAAAATAAGGTTATTGTATTTTGTATAAAAAAGGGGAGGTTTTCATAATGAGTTCTATTCAAGCACAAACCATTAATTACAAAGGAGAACCATGTATCGAGCTACGGGCAGGCGGCTATCTGGCCATGATCGCTCCGGGCATCGGCAGCAATGTCATCCGGCTCCGCGATGAAGCACATGACGTTGAGATTTTCCGTTATCATGAAGAAACCACAATCGAAGAAATCAAGCAGTCTCCGGAGGTTTACGGTCTGCCGACACTTTATCTTCCAAACCGTCTGGACGGCGGTCGTTTAAAGACCTCGGATGCTCTTTACCAGCTGGATGTTAACGAAGCTGATCTTGGAAACTTTATTCATGGATTCCTGCATAAGCGTCAGCATACCGTTGTATCCTTAACCACTACCGATGATGCGGCAGTTGCCGTTACAGAATATGTGTATGACGATAAGGATGATTATTTCAAATACCTTCCTATTACATTTAAAGCAGAGTTTACGTTTACACTCTCAAAAGACGGACTTTCTTATTCATTTACCATGACAAATCTGTCAAACGTCCAGATGCCATACGGTGTCTGCACACATACCACAATGATGGGACCTTTCACCTCAGACGGCAAGGGCGAGGACATGCGTCTGTACGTACCGATCGGTGAGAAATGGCAGTTGAATGACCGTTGTCTGCCAACCGGTATCTTTATGCCGTTGGACAACCATGACCGCCAGTATCTGACCGGTTCCATGGTTCCGGTAAAACAGGTCATCAACAATGATGTCTATTATGCGGAAATGGGCGATATGGACGGCAAGCCGTTCTACGGAATCGTTGCTACCGATGTTGCCAGTGGTAAAGAGATCCGCTATGAGGTATCCCGGGATTATAAGTTCTGGGTTATCTGGAACGACTGGGGCGAGAAGGGATATTTCTGTCCCGAGCCTATGACCTGGATGATCGATGCGCCGAATCTTCCGCTTGCACCGGATGATACCGGTTACACGGAGCTGGCTCCCGGCGAGAGCAAAACCGTTACCCAGCATTTTTACACCGTGATTCCGGAATAATTGCAAAAGGATATCGGTTATTTTCTGTTGTTTTTCTTGTTTTTATGCCATGAATAAGATATAATGAGCTATAAGAGACCCCATGCGGTCCGCTAGAATAAAGGGAGGTACACACACACATGAAATTCGGTTATTTTGACGACCAAAACAAAGAGTACGTGATTACAAATCCTAAGACTCCATACCCATGGATCAACTACTTAGGAAATCAGGATTTCTTCTCACTTATTTCCAATACAGCTGGTGGTTACAGCTTCTATAAGGACGCAAGACTTAGAAGAATTACACGTTACCGTTACAACAACGTTCCAGTTGATATGGGTGGACGTTATTTCTACATTAATGATGATGACAATATCTGGTCACCGGGCTGGTCTCCGGTCAAGAAGGATCTGGAGTTCTACGAGTGCCGTCATGGTATGGGTTATACCGTAATCAGCGGTAAGAGCAACGGTCTGAAGGCTACAGTTACTTTCTTCGTACCAAACAATTACAAGGGCGAGGTTCAGAAGGTAACTCTGAAGAACGAAGGAACCACTCCAAAGGAATTCAAGTTCTTCTCTTTCCTGGAATGGTGCTTATGGAATGCCGAAGATGATTCCACAAACTTCCAGAGAAACTTCAACACCGGTGAAGTAGAAGTTGAAGGTTCTACTTTATTCCACAAGACCGAATACAAAGAGCGTCGTGATCATTTCGCATTCTATACAGTTAACTCTGAAATCGAAGGATATGACTGTGACCGCGAGACCTTCATGGGATTATATAACGGATTTGGCAATCCACAGGCCGTTTTAGCAGGTAAGGCTAACAACTCAAAGGCTGACGGATGGTCACCAATCGCTTCTCACTGCCTGAACATCAGCCTGGCTCCTGGTGAGTCTAAGGATCTGGTATTCATCCTTGGCTATGTTGAGAATCCACAGGAAGAAAAGTTCAATGCAGACGGTTCTATGAACAAGTCAAGAGCTTATGCAATGATCGAACAGTTCAATACAACCGAAAAGGTAGATGCAGCACTGGCTGAATTAAAGCAGAGCTGGTCAGACCTGCTTTCCAAGTACACCGTTAATACTCCGGATGACAAGATGAACCGTATGGTTAACATCTGGAATCAGTATCAGTGTATGGTTACCTTTAATATGTCACGTTCCGCTTCTTACTTCGAGAGTGGTATCGGCCGTGGTATGGGATTCCGTGATTCCAACCAGGATTTACTTGGTTTCGTTCATCAGATCCCGGATCGTGCAAGAGAAAGAATTCTGGATCTTGCTGCTACCCAGTTCGAAGATGGTGGTTGCTTCCATCAGTATCAGCCACTTACCAAGAAGGGTAACGATGCAGTCGGCGGTGACTTCTCAGATGATCCATTATGGATGATCCTTTCAACTGCTGCATACATTAAGGAGACTGGTGATTATTCAATTCTGGATGAGATGGTTCCTTACAGAAATGATGAGAAATTAGCTCAGCCTATGATGCATCATTTACAGCAGTCCTTCTACCGTGTAGTTAACAATGTAGGTCCTCACGGTCTTCCACTCTCCATGAGAGCTGACTGGAACGACTGTCTGAATCTGTCTTGCTTCTCAAATACTCCGGGTGAGAGCTTCCAGACATGGACTTCACCAAAGTATGGCGATGACAAGTACTCAAAGGTTGCTGAGTCATTATTTGTAGCAACTCTGTTTACATACGCCGGCCCTGAATATGTAGCACTTTGCAAGCATCAGGGACTGAATGATAAGGCTGAAGCAGCTCAGGCTGAGATCGACAAGATGAAGAACCTGATCTGTGAATACGGCTATGATGGCGAATGGTTCTTACGTGCATACGATGACTTCGGACGTAAGGTTGGTTCTAAGGAATGTGAAGAGGGTAAGATCTTCATTGAGCCACAGGGCTTCGCTGTTATGTCTGAGATTGGTAAGGACAAGGGTTATGACTTAAAGACTCTGGAAAGCATTGATAAGTATTTGAACTGCAAGCATGGTCTTGTATTAAATAATCCGGCATTTACCAAGTATTACATTGAGTACGGTGAGATTTCTACTTATCCGGCCGGTTACAAAGAGAATGCAGGTATCTTCTGCCATAACAATGCATGGATCATCTGTGCTGAAGCATATGTTGGTCATGGTGATAAGGCATTTGAGTACTACTCAAAGATCGCACCTGCTTACTTAGAGGATATTTCTGATTTACACAGAACTGAGCCTTATGTATATGCTCAGATGATCGCAGGTAAGGATGCAGGCCGTTTCGGTGAGGCTAAGAACAGCTGGTTAACCGGTACCGCTGCATGGAACTTCGTAGCAGTTTCTCAGTATATGCTGGGTATCATTCCTGACTATGACGGACTGAAGATTGATCCTTCAATTCCTTCTGCATGGGACGGTTTCAAAGCTACTCGTCAGTTCCGGAATGCAACCTACCAGATTACCGTTAGCAATCCTTCTCATGTCAGCAAGGGTGTTAAGAGCGTAACCGTTGATGGCAATGCAATCGAAGGAAATGTTCTTCCGGTATTTGCTGATGGCAAGGAACATACCGTTGAGGTTGTTTTAGGCTAATAAATAAGTTCTGAGATTTATTTCAGTAAAATAATAAGGCGTTCACATCAAGTGAACGCCTTATTTCTTATCATTTATATGACTTACAGGGACAATAAATGAATCCGTATGTAGCTTCTTATGCTTCTATCCCCTGCTCCCGTAAATAGTCAATTACATCTTCGACTGTATGCAACTCTGCTACATCATCAGCAGGTATCTCAACATTAAATGCATCTTCAATCGCCATAACTAATTCGAATAAATCTAACGAGTCAGCATCCAAATCATCTTTGAAAGAGGTTTCAAGTTCAATGTTATTCTCGTCAACTCCCAGCTGCTCTGAAATAATACTCTTCATCTTTTCAAACATTTTAATTCTAGCTCCTTTTATTCAAGCGTTATTTCCAACCGCTAATACAAAAGTAATATACAACAGTGTATTATTGATGTCAACCTAAAACTTTAACTTATTGAACTCTTCTAACGGCATTGGTTTTGCGAAGTAATACCCCTGCGCAATATCGCACTGTGAATTCTTTAAAAACCGCACATGCTCTTCGGTCTCTACTCCCTCTGCAATGATCTGTAGCTGCAGTGCCTTCGCCATAGCAATCGTATGACGGATTACAATCTTTCCCTTCTCTGAATTCAAGGTATCATCCAGAAAGCCCTTATCGATCTTCAATACATCTACCGGTACATTCCGTAACATATTCAGAGAAGAATATCCGGAACCAAAATCATCTACCTCCAGTCGGAATCCCATCTGCTGCAGATGGTTCAACAGGAAATACAATTCATTCTGATTATCAAAGAACATGGTCTCTGTAATCTCCAATGATAATGCTCCCGGAGTCAGCTCATACTTTTTCAGTAGATTATTCAGAACCTGCTCAATATTTCGATTATAAATATGGTATCTGGATACATTGACAGATACCGGAAACTGTCTGCGTCCTTGCTGCTGCCAGCTGTGAATCGCCTTACAGGCTTCTTCCCACATATACTCATCCAGCTTTATAATAAAGCCATTCCGCTCAAATAACGGAATAAAATCATCCGGCTTTATCATGCCCTTCTTCGGATGCAGCCATCGGGTCAGAACCTCTGCTCCTACAATCTCTCCGGTTTCCAGACTGAACTTCGGCTGCAGATACATCACAAACTGCCTCTGCTGCAGTGCCTGCTCCATCTCGGCTTCAATCTCACTGTTTTTCATGATTTCTGCTCGATATTCTTCATCATAGAATGCGCAGAACTGCATAACATTATCCTTGATGCTTTTCTTCGCCAGTGCTGCCCGGTCACACATAATATTAACCGCCAGAGAATTGTTTTCATCCGGAAGATACACTCCATACGAGGTCTTCAAATCAAAGCTAAACTGGTTATTCTCGATTTTCTTCCTTAATTTTTCTATAAATCTTATGATAT
>CABQJA010000055.1 GCA_902464345.1 uncultured Clostridium sp. | reverse complement strand
TCCGTGCATTGGGATTTGAAGAAATCGAAGTATTCTCCTATATCATAAAATAAGACTCCGTCTATAAAAACTTGTCAAACCCCCAAAATGTGGTATAATATACGCGAATGCATTGAGCAATGCAAAAACATACAGCAAACGACGACGGCATGCGCAGCATGGCAGGAGTCGTGAAGATGCATGTTTTTATAGGGTGATAGCCCGCGGGCACGAGGAACGAAGTGCTTGGCATTGCGGCTGACATATCGCAAACATACAGCAAACGACGACGGCATGCGTAGCATGGCAGGAGTCGCGAAGATGCATGTTTTTATAGGGTGATAGCCCGCGAGCACGAGGAACGAAGTGCTTGGCATTTTATTATTAAAGTGAAGGAGAACGCAGATGGAAGAAAAATTATTACATACTCCGGACGGAGTACGTGACATTTATGACAGCGAGTATAAGAGAAAGCGAAAGGTCATGAGTGAACTCCATCATGTGTTAGAATTATATAGTTATCGGGACATTCAGACACCGACCTTTGAGTATTTTGATATTTTCAGCAAGGAAAAAGGTTCGGCACCATCCAATGAGATGTTTAAATTCTTTGATCGGGACAATAACACCCTGGTATTACGACCGGATATTACACCGAGTATTGCAAGATGTGTGGCAAAGTATTATGAGACGGAGGACTTACCGATCCGCCTTTGCTACGAGGGCAATACTTTTACAAATAAGATCAGCCATCAGGGAAAATTATGTGAGGTAACACAGGTTGGCGGAGAGCTGGTGAATGATGACAGCTCGGCTGCAGACGCAGAGATTCTGGCAACCGTGGTTGATTGTATTCAGGCATCCGGACTTGAGGAATTTCAGGTGGAGGTCGGAGATATTGATTTCTTTAAGGGTGTGATTGAGGAAGCAGGTTTAAGTACGGAAGAAGAGACCCATATCCGGGCATATATTCAGAACAAGAATTTCTTTGGATTACAGGAATATGTAAAGCAGCTGAATATTTCAGAGCATTTGAAGCAGGTGCTGGTATCCTTTGAGCATCTGTTCGGAGGAGTGGATATGCTGGAGCAGGCACAGAAGCTGGTTCAGAACCGCCGCTCTCTGGAAGCACTGGATCGTCTTCAGAAAGTATATCAGGCATTGGCATTTTATCATTGCGAGGAGCATATCAGCTTCGATCTGAGTATGCTGAGTGATTTCAAATATTATACCGGAATCTTATTTAAGGGTTATACTTACGGAACCGGTGCGGCAATCGTACGCGGCGGCCGTTATAATGCATTACTTCGTCAGTACGGAAAAGAGGCTCCGGCAATCGGATTTGCGTTTGTGATTGATGAGCTGATGAACGCGATCAGCAGACAGAAGATCGAGGTCGCGATCGAGGAACAGGATATTGTGATCCTGTATCAGCGTGACTGCCAGCAGAAGGCGGTTGAACTCGGTGCCAATATGCGAAAAGAGGGACGTAAGGTAGAACTGATCCGGATGTCACAGAAGAAGACCCTGGACGAATACAAGGCATATGCCAAGAGAGAGCATTTTGAGACACTGATCTATCTGGATCAGGCAGGACAGCATACGTTTGAATGCAGGGAATAGGCTGGAGGATAAAAGGATGAGATATTTAACATTTGCTCTTGCAAAAGGGCGTTTGGCAAAGCAGACATTGGGATTACTGGAGCAGGTCGGAATCACCTGTGAGGAAATGAAGGATCCGGATACCCGGAAACTGTTATTTGTAAATGAAGATCTGAAGGTGAAGTTCTTTCTGGCAAAGGCTTCGGATGTGCCGACCTATGTAGAATACGGTGCGGCAGATATCGGTGTGGTAGGCAAGGATACCATTCTGGAGGAAGGCAGAAATCTGTATGAGGTTATGGATCTGAACCTTGGAAAGTGCAGAATGTGTGTATGCGGACCGGCTTCTGCGAAGGAGCTGTTAAAAAAGAATGAGATTATCCGTGTGGCAACCAAATATCCGAACATTGCAAAGGATTATTTCCACAGCCAGAAGAATCAGACCGTGGAGATTGTAAAATTAAACGGTTCTGTAGAGCTGGCACCGATCGTCGGCTTGTCAGAAGTGATCGTAGATATTGTAGAGACCGGAACTACACTTCGGGAAAACGGTCTGGAGGTACTGGAAGAGATCTGTCCGTTATCAGCTAGAATCGTTGTAAATCAGGTGAGTCTGAAGATGGAGCACCAGAGAATCCGGACACTTTTAAATGATCTGAACGAATTGATTTCAAAATAAAGCAGAATTGCTTAGGAGGCAGAAGATGCGTAAGGTAAAACTGACAGAAGAAACAAAGAAAAATATTTTAAATGATTTGTTAAAAAGAAGCCCGAACAATTACGGAAATTATGCAGAGACTGTACAGGCCATCGTAGATGACGTGGCGAAGAACGGGGATCAGGCAGTATTGGCTTATACGGAGAAGTTTGATCATGCGGTTCTGACACCGGAGACGATGCAGGTAACGAAGGAAGAGATTGAGGCGGCATATAAGGAAGTGCCGGCAGATCTGTTAAATGTCATTCGGAAGGCATTAGTAAATATCCGGGAATATCATGAAAAGCAGAAGCAGTACAGCTGGTTTGATTCCAAGCCGAACGGAACCATTCTCGGTCAGAAGGTAACTGCCTTAAGCAAGGTCGGTGTGTATGTACCGGGTGGTAAAGCTGTTTATCCGTCTTCTGTTTTAATGAACATTGTTCCGGCTAAGGTTGCAGGTGTCGGAAGTATTGTGATGACAACTCCTTGCAATGCGGAAGGCAAGGTATGTGCAACCACATTGGTGGCAGCCTGTGAGGCGGGCGTTGATGTGATCTATAAGGTCGGCGGTGCACAGGCAATTGCGGCGCTGGCTTATGGAACCGCAACGATACCGCGGGTAGATAAGATTGTGGGTCCGGGTAATATTTTCGTAGCATTGGCGAAGAAAGCCGTAAACGGATTTGTAGGAATTGATTCTATCGCAGGGCCGAGCGAGATCCTGGTACTGGCAGATGAGACGGCCAATCCAAGATATGTGGCTGCGGATTTACTGTCGCAGGCAGAGCATGATGAGCTGGCAAGTGCAATTCTGGTAACCACCAGTGAAGCTCTTGCAGATCAGGTATCTGTAGAGGTTGATCAGTTTGTAAAGGAATTATCCAGAAAGGACATTATCACCAAGTCTCTGGAGAATTTCGGATATATGCTTGTGGCTGACTCCATGGAGGATGCACTGGATGCAGTAAATCAGATCGCATCTGAGCATCTGGAGATTGTGACGAAGAATCCGTTTGAGGTTATGACAAAGGTTCAGAACGCAGGCGCTATCTTTATGGGTGAGTACAGCTCGGAGCCGCTTGGTGATTATTTCGCGGGACCGAACCATGTATTACCGACAAACGGAACCGCAAAGTTCTTCTCACCACTGGGTGTTGATGACTTCATTAAGAAATCAAGCATCATATATTATTCAAGAGAAGCTCTGGAACCGATTCATAAGGATATTATCGCATTTGCAGAATCTGAACAGCTGACAGCACATGCCAATTCTATCCGGGTCAGATTTGACGGAAAGTAAAGACCATAGATGAGAGGTTTATGAAAGGGTTAGGATAAAGGAGGAGACAGATGGCAAGTCGGAAATCTTCTGTGAGCAGGAAGACAAATGAGACAGATATCAAGATTGATTTTAATATGGACGGAACCGGTGTGACAACGATCGACACCGGAATCGGATTTTTTGATCATATGTTAAACAGCTTTGCAAGACATGGATTGTTTGATCTGAATGTGTCTGTAAAGGGAGATCTGTATGTGGATTCGCATCACACGATCGAGGATACCGGAATCACACTGGGAATGGCGATTCGAAAGGCACTGGGAGATAAGAAGGGAATCAAACGATATGGTTCCGTTATGCTTCCGATGGATGAAACTCTGGTACTTTGTGCGATTGATTTAAGCGGACGTCCGTATCTGGTATTTGATGAGACATTTACAGTAGATCAGGTAGGATATTTTGATACAGAGATGGTACGGGAATTTTTCTATGCAATCTCTTATGCAGCAGGAATGAATCTTCATATTAAAGAAATTCATGGCAGCAATAATCATCATATTATTGAAGCTACATTCAAAGCATTTGCGAAGGCTCTGGATGAAGCGTCTTCATATGATATCCGTATTACGGATGTATTATCGACCAAGGGTACAATATAGGAGGCTGTTATGGATTATATAAAGATAATTGCTATGATCGATCAGGCAAATGCGGTAGAAAGTGCGGAAGCACTGGAACATGCCGGTGTGGATGAGCTGCATTTTGTATATGAGAGTGAGCAGGATTTGGAGACAATCAAGGAGATTTCCAGAAACGTGGATGTCCCGATCAGTGTCAGAATGTCACCAGAACGGTTTGAGGATGTCAAAAAGGTGCTTTATGCCGGTGCAACCAGCGTATGCCTGATGACGGAAAAGGAAGAGGTCATCAAGGAGGTAGTCGGACGGTTTGGAGCAGATAAGATTTCCGGAATGCTGAATGGATACTATGTAAAGGATCTGAAGCAGTATGCATCGCAGATGGCAGGACACGGATATGGGGAAATCTATCTGGCGATTAATGGGGAGATCGGTGAGAACCTCGATCTGATCAAGGCAATCTGTGAACAGGATCAGCTGCCGGTTATGGTTCATATTCCGGACGGAATGGAAGATTATCAGTTCCTGGGAAATTTTGTAAAGGCATCCGGAGTAAAGGGTGTGGTTGTTTCAGCAGCAACCGGAGAACAGGCCAAGGAGCTGAAGCAGGCATTTATTCAGAATGGATTACAGGTAAATACATTTGTATCGGCCATTCCGTTTTCAGAGTTTAAGCTGAACTCAGACGGAATGATTCCGGTAGTGGTTCAGGATTATAAGACAAATGAAGTTCTGATGGTTGCTTATATGAATGAGGAAGCTTTCCAGAAAACGATTGAGACCGGAAAGATGACATATTTCAGCCGCAGCAGACAGCAACTGTGGTTAAAGGGTGAGACATCCGGACATTATCAGTATGTAAAATCCCTGAGTCTGGATTGTGATAATGATACGATTCTGGCAAAGGTAGAGCAGATCGGAGCTGCCTGTCATACAGGAAGCTATTCCTGCTTCTTTAAAAACCTGGTTAAAAAGGATTATAATGATGAGAATCCGTTAACAATTTTAAAAGAAGATTATGATGTGATCGCAGAACGGAAGGAGAATCCGAAGGAAGGTTCTTATACGAATTACCTGTTTGACAAGGGAATCGATAAGATTCTGAAAAAGGTCGGCGAAGAAGCCACCGAGATGGTGATCGCAGCAAAAAATCCGGATGCAGAGGAACTGAAATACGAGATTTCAGATTTCTTGTATCATATGATGGTACTTATGGTAGAAAAGGGACTGACATGGGAAGATATCACCAGAGAACTGGTGGAGCGCAGATAGACCCGGAACATGTCAGGACGGATTCTGATATAACAGGAGGAATGCAGAATGGAAGGTTTGGATTTATTTTTAACAGAGCTCGGACAGTATGGATTCAAGGCAATCGTATTGTCACTGACCATTGTGGCGGCGGTATTTGCCGGTATAGGGATTCGTAAGATTGTAAATAAGAAAAAAGCAGAGAAAGAAGCATCTGCACAGCAGTAGATGCAATTGCAGGTTCAGGAGGATAAAACCGTGAAAAGCTATGGTGTAAACGAATTAAGAAAAATGTTTTTGGAGTTCTTTGAGAGCAAGGGTCATTTAAAGATGAAGAGCTTCTCATTGATTCCGCATAATGATAACAGCTTGCTGTTGATCAATTCCGGTATGGCACCGTTAAAGCCATATTTTACAGGACAGGAGATTCCACCGAGAAGAAGAGTGACTACATGTCAGAAGTGTATTCGTACCGGTGATATCGAGAATGTCGGTAAGACAGCCAGACATGGTACATTCTTTGAGATGCTCGGTAACTTCTCATTTGGAGATTATTTTAAGAATGAAGCGATTGAATGGTCCTGGGAATTCTTGACACAGGTTGTCGGAATTGATGAAAATCGTTTATATCCGTCTATCTATCAGGATGATGACGAGGCATTTGAAATCTGGCATAAGAAGATCGGTATTCCGGAGGATCGGATCTTCCGTTTCGGAAAGGAAGATAATTTCTGGGAGCATGGTGCAGGTCCTTGCGGTCCATGTTCAGAGATCTACTATGATCGTGGTGAAAAATATGGATGCGGAAAGCCGGGCTGTACCGTAGGCTGCGACTGTGACCGTTACATGGAAGTATGGAATAACGTATTTACCCAGTTTGAAAATGACGGAAACGGTAACTACACGGAACTGATCCAGAAGAACATTGATACCGGTATGGGTCTGGAGCGACTGGCAGTGGTTGTTCAGGATGTGGATTCTATTTTTGATGTAGACACCCTGCAGGCACTGAGAAATAAGGTATGCGAATTTGCCGGAGTTACTTATAAAGAGGATGAAGCAAAGGATGTATCGATTCGTCTGATCACGGATCATATCCGTTCAGCAACATTTATGATTTCCGATGGTATCATGCCGACCAATGAGGGCAGAGGCTATGTACTTCGCCGTCTGATCCGTCGTGCGGCACGTCATGGCAGATTGCTCGGTATTGACGGTACCTTCCTTGCTAAATTATCCGAGACCGTAATTGAAGGTTCTAAGGACGGATATCCGGAGCTGGATGAAAAACGGGAATTTATTTTCAATGTATTACAGCAGGAAGAAGCAAAGTTTAACAAGACCATTGATCAGGGCTTATCAATCCTTGCATCCATGGAAGAGGAGCTTGCTGCAAAGAATGCAAAGGTACTGGTTGGTGCGGATGCATTTAAGCTTTATGACACGTATGGATTCCCATTGGATCTGACAAAGGAGATCCTGGAGGAAAAGGGCTATGAAGTAGATGAAGAGGGCTTTAAGGCCGCTATGGATGAACAGCGGAAGGCTGCCAGAGAGGCAAGAAAGACCACAAACTATATGGGTGCAGATGCTACCGTATATGATGAGATTGATCCGGCCATTACATCTGAATTTATCGGATATGACCGTTTAACCGCAGAGTCACACATTACCGTGCTGACAACCGATACAGGAATTACAGAAGCAATTGTTGACGGACAGCATGGAACCGTGATCGTAGATCAGACGCCGTTCTATGCAACCATGGGTGGTCAGGAAGGTGATACCGGTATTATTTCTACTGCAGAAGGCGAATTCAAGGTAGAAGAAACCATCAAGCTGAAGGGTGGAAAGATCGGTCATGTAGGTACTATGACCAGAGGTATGTTAAAGACCGGCGATACAGTAACACTTCAGGTATGTACCAAGGGAAGAGCGGATACCTGTAAGAATCATAGTGCAACCCATCTGTTACAAAAGGCATTGAAGACCGTACTTGGTTCGCATGTAGAGCAGAAGGGCTCTCTGGTTACTCCAGACCGGTTAAGATTTGACTTCGCTCATTTCTCACCGATGACACAGGAAGAGATCGAGCAGGTAGAGAAGATCGTAAATGATGAGATTCAGGCAGCACTTCCGGTTGTGACCAAGGTTATGCCGATTGAAGAAGCAAAGAAGACAGGAGCAATGGCATTGTTCGGTGAGAAGTACAGCGATAATGTACGTGTTGTATCCATGGGTGATTTTTCTATCGAGCTTTGCGGTGGTACGCATGTAGAAAATACCGGCAACATCATGACATTTAAGATTCTGTCAGAGGCGGGTGTTGCAGCCGGTGTTCGAAGAATTGAAGCACTGACCGGTGAAGGTGTATTTAAGTATTATAAGAAGCTGGAGCAGGAGTTAAATGAGGCTGCACAGGTAGTGAAGGCAACTCCGGCAACCTTAACAGAAAAGCTGAATCATCTGATGACAGAGATCAAGGAGCTGACCAGCGAGAATGAGTCATTAAAGAGCAAGCTGGCAAAGGATTCTCTCGGTGATGTGGCAAGTCAGGTAACAGAGGTTCAGGGAATCAAGTTCCTGGCAACTGCAGTCGAGGACGTTGATATGAACGGCCTGCGGGATCTGGGTGATCAGTTAAAGACCCAGCTGGGTGAAGGCGTTGTAGTACTGGCATCCGCAAAGGATGGCAAGGTGAATCTGATCGTGATGGCAACGGATCAGGCAATGAAGCAGGGTGCACATGCCGGCAATCTGATCAAGGCAATTGCTCCATGTGTAGGTGGTGGCGGCGGTGGCCGTCCGAACATGGCTCAGGCCGGTGGTAAGAATCCGGCCGGTATTCAGGATGCACTTACCAAGGCAAAGGAAGTTTTAACTGAGCAACTGAGTTAAGAGGAAATAATGAAAAAAAATGTAGTTATCATCTTTGTTGAATTTATGATACTTGCAGTCTTGGGTGCGTTTGTCTGTATGCATCTGGAAGGGAATACGGAAGCAGTTACGGCTTCCGTGTCCTCTCCGGTACAGATGGCTTCGGTTACGGATGGACTGCAGAGTACGGTTGAAACCAGACATGTAACTCTGATAGCAGTCGGTGATATTATGATGCATCAATGGCAGATCACCAGAGGATATGATGCAGCAACCGATACATTCGATTATGCAGATAGCTTTACGTATGTGAAGCCTTATCTGGAGCAGGCGGACTTTACATTCGGCAATCTGGAGACTACATTTGCAGGACGGTATAAGGGTTCAAACAGTGATATTTTGGGCTATGCGTGCTATCCGATGTTTAATGCACCTGAAATCTTAGGAAATAATCTGCAGGATGTCGGAATCGATATGCTGGCGACTGCAAATAATCACTCACTGGATTCCGGTAAGAATGGGGTATTTGCGACGCTGGATTATCTGGATTCCATCGGAATGAAGCATCTCGGCACTGCCAGAAGTGAGGAAGAAAAGGACGCATTGACCATTGTTGAAGTGAACGGAATTACGTTCGGATTCACCTGTTATACATACGGAACCAATGGAATTCCGGTACCGTCAGATGCTCCATATAGCGTAAATTCCTTATACAGTTATGACGAGGACAAGCTTCAGGAAATGTGTGACAATGTTCGTGCATTGAAGGAAGCCGGTGTAGATATTGTAATGCCGATCATCCATTTCGGTACCGAGTATCGTGAAATGCCGGACAGCTATCAGGAAATGTGCGTGGATATGCTGTTTGATGCCGGAGCGGACGTGATCATTGGCGGACATCCGCATGTGGTAGAGCCGATGGAAATCCGGGAAATTACCAATCCGGATGGCACGACCAGGACCGGATATGTAATTTATTCTATGGGAAACTTTATATCCAGTCAGCGGTATGAGAATGGGGTCATGAAAGATATTGGTCTGATCCTGGATATGGAATTTGAAAAGAATGGCAATGAAACCAGACTGACCGGCTGGGACTTTGCACCGACTTATGTATACTGGACCGATGATGTGATCGGAGTTGTACCGGTGCTGGAGGCATATGAGAACCGGGATCAGTATGCATTTCTTTCAGAAAAAGACTGGGGAAGAATCGAGGATTCCTATAATAAAACGATAAAGACATTGACTGCAATTACGGATTGCCCGTATGAAATCAAAGATTATCGATATGTCTTTCAAATTGCACAGTAGAGAACGAAACCGGGTGACTGGGAGGAGTAACATAAATGGAAAAGAAGATTTTTGTGGGCCTGACCGCACTTGGTCTGCTGGCATTGATGATAACCAGCCTGTTTCATCTTGGCAATCGGGAACCGTTAAACGGAAGCTGGACAGAATATGAGAAGCCGGAGCTTTGTGCAGAAGTATGGATGGACGGCAGCTATCAGACAGATCTTGAAAATTATACGGCTGCGAATTATTCCATGCATAATTTTAATACCAGAATTTATAATCAGATTCGTTACAGTGCATTTCGCACATCAAACTCTGTTGTAATCGGAAAAGAAAATTGTTATTTTGAGGCATCTTACTTAAAGGAAGCATTGGGAACAGATGCGGATATCCTGCTGACAGATCAGGAAATTGAGGCACTTGCACAGCAGATCTGTGATATACAGAAAGCGGCAAGGGCACAGGGAAAGGGCTTTATCTATGTGATCACGCCGAGTAAAGCAGATTATCGAAGAGAGGATATTCCACAGAGTTATCTGGCGAAAACGACGTATTATGCACCGGAGGAACGGAATTATATCCGACTGATGGAGGCATTTGACAGACTGGGTGTATGTTACCTGGATAGCAATGAGGTGCTTCAGAACACGGAGAGACCGGTATTTTATAATTCAGGCACGCACTGGAACCGCGTGTCTGCAGTTCTTGTTATGAATGAAATTCTTGCAAGATTACAACAGGAATACGGAATCCGGGTAAAACCGCTGGAAATGCCGGATATCGGGGTGAAGGATGATTCAGACGATGATCAGGATCAGGATCTTGCCGAAATGCTGAATACATTCTGGGCGGTAACGGATTCACAGTATTATGAGGCAAATGAGCAGGCTGTGTTTGATTCCGGATATGATACACCCCGGATGTTTGTACAGGGTGGCAGCTTTACGAATAAATTAATGGAGATTTCCAGAGATAACTGTCTTTTTTCAGAACTGCACCGGATGTTTTACGGTATATCCATGCAGGATTATAACCGCGGAGGCGGTGCTGATACAAAGGATCTGTTAAATAGCGATGCATTCAGATATGCAGTACAGGATGCGGATATTATTATGCTGGAAACAAATGTTGAAAATGTATCGAATCTTCAGCCTGAAATCTATGAGAGAATTTATGAAAATCTGTGTTCGGAAAAGACGGAGCATGAAGAGACCTTTGCATATGCCGGTGTCTATGGTGAAGAAAATGACGGAAGCAGTTTCCGATGGGCTTCTCCACATATGCTATATGAGGTGAAGCTTCCGGAAAAGAGTGAAACTCTTCAGATACAATTGGAGCTTCCGATCGCACAGCTTAAGGAAGCCAATGGGGATCAATTGGATCAGACGATGCAGATCTATGCGAACGGGAATCTGATTGCAGAAGCGGATTATACAGAGGATGTGATAAATCTTCAGATTCCGGTATCCCAGATAGAGACATCCGGGAGCGGGGATATCGATATTATGCTGGAAATCGTGGCACCATATTCTTTCTGTCCGGCGGATTCCGGCAGTACGGATACCCGAAAGCTGGCATATAAGATTCGAAGGATCGGAGGAGAATAATATGGTATTCAGTTCATTTATATTTCTGATTTATTTTCTCCCGATCACGGTTCTTGGATATTACCTGATGCCGGGAAAAGGAAAGAATCTGTGGCTGCTGCTGGCATCCCTGATATTTTATGCATGGGGAGAGCCGAAGTATATTATTCTGATGCTGGTGTCCATACTGATCAATTATGGACTGGGTCTGCTGATAGAAGCAGGGAACAGTCAGACCGGGCGAAAGGCATGGATGATATTCAGTGTAATTTATAACCTTGGAATACTGGTCTGGTTTAAATATCTGCACTTTTTTGCGGATACGATGGATTCGGTATTTGGGCTGACACTGGTAGAGCAGCATCCGTTTCTGGAAACGATCACCATGCCGATCGGTATTTCCTTCTTTACATTCCAGATACTGTCTTATGTGATCGATGTATACCGGAAAGAAGTAAAGGCACAGAGAAATCCTTTAAAACTGGCACTTTATATCTCGCTGTTTCCACAGCTGATCGCGGGACCAATCGTACGGTATATTGATGTGGCGGAACAGATCGAGCACCGGACGATCACGTTTGATAAGGCATACCGGGGCACGGTCCGGTTTATGCGGGGATTTATTAAGAAAGTATTATTGTCCAATACATTGGCTCAGGTTGCTACCATGGCGTTTGACGATAAGCTGGCAGTCGGATCTATGTCTATGGCATGGATAGGAATCATTTGCTACAGTCTGCAGATTTATTTTGATTTCAGCGGATATTCGGATATGGCGATCGGACTGGGAAAGATATTCGGGTTTGATTTTTTGGAAAACTTCAATTATCCGTATATTTCAGGATCGGTCCGGGAGTTTTGGCGCAGATGGCATATATCTCTGTCCTCCTGGTTCCGGGATTATCTGTATATTCCGCTTGGCGGAAGCCGGAAGGGTGCCTGGAGAACCTATCGGAACCTGTTTATTGTATTCTTTGTGACAGGACTCTGGCATGGAGCAAGCTATAATTTTATCCTGTGGGGATTGTTTCATGGTGTGTTTCTGGTGCTGGAGCGTTGGAAGCTCGGAGCATTTCTGGAGCGGATACCGCAGGTGTTCCGGCACATCTATACCTTGCTGATCGTAATGATCGCATGGGTGTTTTTCCGGGCGGAGACTCTGCCGGAGGCAGGACAGTATTTATTACAGATGGTCAACGTGACACACTGGAACTGGAACACCGTATATACCAATATCAATCCGGAGCAGGTGACATTTATGATACTCGGAATCCTGTTCAGTCTTCCGGTGGTCGATCGGTTTACGGAACGATTCGTGGAAAACGGCAGAAGAAAGCAGGTATGGAACAGTCTGTATCTGGCCGTGGTAGGAGGGGTATTTATCCTTTCTATCTGTTATATGACAGGTTCCGGATTCAATCCGTTTATATATTTCCGTTTTTAATGAAAAAAGCTTGCAACCATTGACGGATTATGATATTATATCAGTCGGTGTAAAAATAATCACTGGAATGGATTGCCTGTATGGTGCCGCAGCTCGAGGTAGACAGGTTATAGAAATTCCGGGAAGAATCAAACCATGGAGGTAGAAAAATGAGCGTTATTTCAATGAAGCAGTTACTGGAAGCAGGTGTACATTTCGGACACCAGACAAGAAGATGGAACCCTAAGATGGCTCCATACATTTACACAGAGAGAAATGGTATCTATATCATCGACTTACAGAAATCTGTAGGTAAAG